>JBKPRZ010000550.1:0-6230 GCA_046734815.1 Myxococcota bacterium
GGCCTGGCGCGCGCCGTGGAGCTCGCGCGCATGGGGCTGGGGTCGCGCACGCACCGCGAGCTGTTTCGCCTGTATCGGGCGGGCGCGGCCGAGCGCAACCGCGACCTGACCGGCACCGCGGCGCTGCTGCTGGACCGCGCCGGGCAGTGGAACGCGTCGCACGCGCTGGTCGACGACCGGATGGGCGAGTTCCGGCTGTGGTATCCGGCCGAGGCCGGCCCGCTGAACGCCTGGGCGCTGGCCTACCCGCGTGCGTTCGGCGATCTGGTGGACACCAGCAGCCGGGCCAACGAGGTCCCGCCCGAGCTGCAGCTGGCGCTGATGCGCGAGGAGAGCGCGTTCAACCCGCGGGCCGAGTCCACCGCCAACTGCCTGGGCCTGACCATGCTCAAGCCCTCGACCGCCAAGGGTCTGCTGGCCCGCGAGGTGAGCCGCGAGCAGCTGCTGGATCCCGAGGTGAACGTCAAGGCGGGCGGCCGCCACCTGGCCTCGCTGCTGAAACGCTACCGCGCGGTGGTCCCCGCCATCGCCGCCTACAACGCCGGCGAGGGCGCGGTGGCCCGCTGGCTGCGCGAGCGCGGCCACCTGCCGGTCGACGAGTTCCTGGAAGAGATCCCGATGGAGGAGACCCGCGGCTACACCAAGCGGGTGCTGGCCTCGTATTTCGCCTACTCCTGGCTGTACGCGCGCAAGAGCGCCATCCCCGACGTCCGCCTGCTGGCCGAACGCGAACGCCACTGATGCGCTGGCGATCAGCGCGCGCGGATGTTGCCCGCGTACGCCTTGGTCAAGCTGCGGCCGTAGCGCTCGACCGCCGTGAGATAGCGCAAGGTCGCGGCCAGCACCTGCCGCTGGCTCTGCAGCTCGGCGGCCGTGGCGTGGCCCAGGTCGGCGACCAGCACCATGTCCACGTAGGCATCGTTCAGGCGGTCGTTCTGGTGCATGAAGATCTGTTGCAGGCCGTAGACGTCGGCGTACCGTCGCACGTCGGCGTAGTCCATGTAGCGCATGGCCCCCGTGCTCTCGGCGGTGGTCATCGCGGTGGTGCTCAGGCCGATGCTGGTGGGCGTGATCGAATAGCCGATGCCCCTGGTGTGGGTACCGGTCTCGGCGTCGTGGATCAGCTGGTCCAGCACCTTCAACGCCTGACCCAGCTGCTGGCGCGTGGTCGGGTAAGTGGCCAGGGCCCCGTCGAGGTCCTTCTTGTTTGCGGCCATCTCGCCTTCGATCTGCTGGGAGGCTTCGGCGGCCAGCTTCCGCTCCGCCCGCCGCTCCATCAGCCCGCCGAGCGCCAGCGCTATCAAGATGCCCAGGATGACGGTGGACATCTCCACCAGGTAGCCCCGGATTGCCTGCCAGCTGCGCTCGGAGAGCTTCACGAACATGTGGCCTCCCTACAGATAATCGAGGCGCGTGGGCGTGAACACATCCAGGACCACGGACGCCTCCAGGGCGCGGGCCTCGTGCTCGATCCCGCCGCGCACGATGAAGCTGTCGCCGGCGCCCACCTCGAAGCGCTGGTCGCCGCAGCCGAATTGCAGCCGACCGGAGATGACGTAGACCAGCTGGTCGTGCGGGTGGGCGTGGCGGGTACCCACCCACCAGGGCTCCATCCGGTGCTCCACCAGCATCATCTGGGCGTTGTGGGCCAGGATGCGCCGCTGCAGCCCCGGCTCGGGCGAGAAGACGCGCCCCTCACCGGCGGAGACACGCACCAGATCGGGGGACGACGCAGCCGGAGACGGAGCGGAGGACGGAGCCGGCGATGGATCGGACATGGGCCGGCAGGCTACCCCGTCCCGCGCCGGCAAACGCGCTAAAACTTGGGCGTGCCTGTCACGAATCTGCAGATCTTCGGGACCCGCAAGTGCGCCGACACACGGCGGGCCGAACGCTTCTTCAAGGAGCGCCGGGTCGCCTTCCAGGCGATCGACATCGCCAGCAAGGGCCCCTCGCCGGGCGAGCTGCGCAAGATCGCCCAGGCGGTCGGCGGCGCCGAGAAGCTGATCGACCGCGACGGCAAACGTTACCTGGACCGGGGCCTCAAATACGCCGCTCCCACCGGACCGCGCATCGAGCAGATCCTGGTCGACGATCCCCTGCTGCTGCGCACGCCGGTGGTCCGCGCCGGCGACCGCGCCACGGTCGGCTTTCAGCCCGACGTGTGGTCGGCCTGGCTGGCGGGCGGGTGAGGGCGCGGCTGCGGTTGCAAATCAGGTGGGCTGGGGAATGAAAGGTGCGGGCGGCGGCTGCAGCGTCTCGACGGCATGTCGTCCAGTGCCTGCCGGAGGCTCCGGGGTGACAGGTTCGAGCGCGGGCGCGCCTACCTGATCGGCGTCGTCGTCGCCGGCGCGGCCGCCTGCGGGCCCGATCTCACGAACATCGTCAGAAACCCCGACGCCGCCGAGCCCCCCGGCCAGGGCAGCGACGCCGCCAGCGCGGTCGCGCTCTCCGCCGACGGTCCGCCGCCACAGACCGGGACGCCGGGGTTCGCTGATGCAGCCGCCCCTCCGCAGGACAGCGGCGGCGGCGCGGGAACGGTCGATGGCGGCGGCAGCGCCGGTGCGGACGGAGGCAGCGGCGGCGGGGCGGACGTTGGTGGCGGCGGCGGCGCGGATGTTGGTGGCGGTGGCGACTCGAGCGCGGACGGAGGCGGCGGGGCGGATGCGGGCTGCGCGGAGGTGCGGCCCACCTGCCAGGCGGTGGGGGCGAGCTGTGGGACTCCGTTCGATGGCTGTGGCGGGGTGCTCGCGTGCGGCGGGTGTCCGGATCCGCTGACCAGCTGCGGGGATGCGTTCAGCTGCGCGTGCGGGCGGCCGACGGCGCTGTACTCTCCCGCGGGCAGTCTCGAGGCGGACAGACGCGCGGTCTCGCCCGACGGCGCCTGGTACGCCACCGCCGCGGGCGTGTTCGTCAGCGCAACCGGCCGCCCGGTCTGGCCGCTGCCGATGGTCAAGGCGTTCGACTGGCACCCCGCCGTCGCCGGGCGGTTCGCCCAGATGGAGCACTACGCGCCCCCGCGCCCGACCGCGGTGGTGACCGTGTATCAGCTGTCGCCCGACGGCACCATGGCATCGATCGTCGCACGCGCCACCAGCGACCTGTACCACCACGCGCTGGCCTGGGCCGACGCCGACCGCATCGCCCTCGGTGCTGTCGACAGCTGCACGACCATCAAGCTGGTGATCCCCACCCCGCTGCCTTGACCGGGGCTGCCCGGCCAACCGCGCGCCCGCGCCCGGTCAGGGGCGCTTGTCCAGCTCGCCCCGGCGCAGGCGGCGGTACAGCTCCAGCGCGTCTCGCAGGATGGCGAAGGCGTCGGCGGGGCCCTGGATGTCCTCCACCACCACCTGCTTCTGCTCCAGCACCTTGTAGTCCTGGAAGAAGCGCCTGATCTCGCGCTCGACGTGGGCGGGCAGCTGCTCGCGGTCGTGGTAGTCGGCCACCGCCGGATCGCGCACATTCACCGCCAGGATCTTGTCGTCCAGGCCCTTGTCGTCGCGCATGCGCATCACCCCGATGGCGCGCGCGTGCACGATGGTCAGCGGGTAGACCGGTTCTTGCCCCAGCACCAGCACGTCCAGCGGATCGCCGTCGTCACAGTAGCTGCGCGGGACGAAGCCGTAGTTGGCCGGGTAGTGGACCGCGCTGTACAGCACGCGGTCCAGCCGCAGAAAGCCGGTCTCCTTGTCCAGCTCGTACTTGTTCTTGTCGCCCTTGGGCACCTCGATGACCACGGGGAACTCGCGGTCGACCTGCTGATCGTCGACGTAGATGTCGTGCCAGGGGTGCATGGAGCGCCGTCGCGCCTTGCATTATGTCAGATCCGCGGAATAAACTTGCGCGTGCACGAGTTTTTCCGACGGATGACGACCGAGCACAATCGACGGAGCTGGCTGCGCGAAAGCGCCACCTTCCTGGTGTTCATCGGGGCGGTGCTGACCGCGCGCTCGACCCTGGCCGACCACTACCAGGTCCCCACGGGATCCATGATCCCCACCATCCAGGTGGGCGATCGGGTGGTGGTCAACAAGGTCGCTTACGGATTGCGGTTGCCGTTCTCGGATCGCGAGCTGGCCGCCTGGGCTGGCCCGCGCCGCGGCGACGTGGCGGTGCTGCACTCGCCCGAGAACACCGACACGCTCATCAAGCGCGTGGTCGCGGTGCCGGGTGACCAGGTGGCGGTGCGCGGCGGGCGGCTGTGGATCAACGGCCAGCGCGTGCCGGTGGTGGCCGACCTCCAGGGCGTGCGCGAGCGGCTGGGCGGCAAGGCGCACCTGGTGAACCTGGAGCACGAGGGCGGTCCCGACCTGGGCCCGGTGCACCTGGGCGCCGACGACTACCTGGTCATGGGCGACAACCGCGGCAACAGCCACGACGGGCGCGCGTTCGGCTTCGTCCGGCGGCAGGCGTTCCTGGGCCGCGCGATGGGCGTGTTCTGGCGCAGCGGTCACCCCACCTGGAACGACCTCTGAAATCGCGCACCCGCGTGCCGCCGCCGATTTAAAGTACGCGGCATGAGCGCCGAACGGATCGAGGTCAGGACCCAGGACGGGCTGATGCCGTGTCACCTGGTGCGTCCGCCTGGCGCGGCCGCCCGGGCGCGGCCGGTGATCTTCTACCAGGACGGGGTGGGCGTGCGGCCGACGTTGCTGGCGATGGCCGCGCGGCTGGCGGCGGCCGGGCACCTGGTGCTGCTGCCGGATCTGTTTTACCGCAGCGGCGCGTACGAACCGTTCGATCCCCGGCGCGTGTTCAGCGACGAGGCCGAGCGCGCGCGCCTGATGCCGCTGATCCAGCAGGCGACGCCCGAGGCGGTGATGCGCGACACCGCGGCCCTGTTCCAGCAGGTGCTGGAGCGCGAGGCGCCGGACGAGCCGATCGGCTGCGTCGGCTACTGCATGGGCGGGCCGCTCGCGCTCGCCGCCGCCGGTACCCATCCCGACCGGGTGGCGGCGGCGGCCTCGATCCACGGCGCGCGGCTGGCCACCGACGCGCCCGACAGCCCGCACCGCCTGGCCGCGCGCATGCGCGGCCGCATCTACGTGGGCGTGGCCGAGATCGATCGCAGCTTCGATGCGGCGCAGGCCGAGCGGCTGCGAGACGCGCTGCAAGCCGGCGGGGTGCGCTTCGAGATGGAGGTCTACCCCGGTGCCACGCACGGCTTTGCCGTCGACGACCTGCCGGTGTACGACCGCGCGGCGTCGGAGCGCCACTGGGACCGCGTGCTGCGGCTGTTCGACGAGGCCCTGCCGGCCGCCTGAGCGGACGTCCGGTGTGATCGGCGCCGTCGCGGCCGGCTGGGGCGGTGCCTAGGATGGGTCCCGGCGAGGAGGTGACCCATGGGCAAGATCGTACCAGGAGCCTGGCTGGCGCTGGCGCTGCTGGGCGCGGGGGCTTGCGAGCCCCAGGTGAACATGAACGAGCGGGTCTTCAAGCGCGATCCCGACGGATTCAGGGTCCAGTCCCTGGCCTGCTACCTGCTGTCGGAGGGTTCGGGGTGGGCTGGTTCGAGCTCGGGGGGGTCGAGCCTGGGCGGAGGCGCCGACGACTTCAGCCAGAACACCACCGCCGAGCACGGCGTGCTGACGGTGGAGGCGCGCAGCGACGACCGGTTGCTGTTCCGGCGTCAGTACGACACGGCCTTCGCCCGCAGCGGCCGGGTCGACGAGTTCACGGTGATGACCAACAAGGGCGACGAATATCGATTCCGTTACTGGGGCAGTGACGACTGCCAGGCCGGGGGACCGACGGACCCGACGCCAGAGCCGTCGCCGCCCTGAACCGAGGCCCTGCCCGCGCACTCAGGCGGCGCCCTGCAAGGCGCGCTCGGCGATCTCCTGCAGCTCGGGATCGGTCAGGACGATCGGGTTGCCCTTCATGCTGCTGGCCACCTTGGCCTTCTCGATCAGCGCCGGCACGTCGGCGGCGGTCATGCCGTAGCTCGACAGGCCGGGCACGCGCAGGTCGCGCACCAGCCGTTCCAGCCAAGCGATGCCGTCGTCGGCGGTGGCCTGGGGGCGGCCGGTGAGCAGCCCGGCGACCTCGTCGAGGCGCCCCAGGCTGGGGTGGCCGGCGGCGCGCGTGCGCAGGGCGCGCAGGTTCACGGCCAGCGCGGGCACCAGCAGGGCGGCGCAGACGGCGCCGTGGGGGGCGGCGAACATGCCGCCGGCGGGGGCGGCGAAGCCGTGGATGGCGCCCAGGCCGGCGTTGGCCAGGCACAGCCCGCC
>JBKPRZ010000551.1:0-7727 GCA_046734815.1 Myxococcota bacterium
CCGGTGGGACGTGCGGGTTGAACTGGCTGGGCGCGGGCACCTCGCCCTTGAGGATCTTGCTGGTGGCGGAGCCCTCGTCGTCGCTGCGGACCAGGCGCCGCAGGGTCAACATCTCCCAGAGCACCACGCCGGCCGCGAACACGTCGGCGCGGCGGTCGATCTCCTTGCCGCGCAGCTGCTCGGGCGCCATGTACGACAGCTTGCCCTTCAGCGCCCCCGGGTCGGTGGCGTGCGAGCGGCTGCTGGCCTTGGCCACCCCGAAATCCAGCACCCGGGCGGCGCCGTCCGACCCCACCAGGATGTTCTGGGGTGAGACGTCCCGGTGGACGATGCGCAGCGGTTCACCGGCGTCGCTGACCGCCTCGTGGGCGGCGTGCAGGCCGTACAGCACGCCGGCGATCACGCTGACCGCGACCGGCGGCGCCACCCGCACGCCCCGCCGCGCGCAGGAGCCCAGCAGGCGCGACAGCGCCTCGCCGTGCACGTATTCCATGATCAGCAGCAGCTCGCAGTCGTCGACCGCGACCACGTCCAGCGGCGCCACCACGTTGGGGTGCTGCACGCGCGCGGCCAGCCGCGCCTCCTCCACCAGGAGGCGCACAAAGTGTGGATCCCGCGCGAACTGCGGATGCAGGCGCTTGATGGCCACCGTACGGGAGAACCCGCCCTGCCCTCGCAGGCGACCGAAATGCACGGTGGCTGTGCCGCCGATCGCGAACTCGTCGTAGAGGACGTAGCGACCCAGCGAGCGACCGCGCGGCACCTGGTTCTCCGGCGGCTCCATGAGCGACGGCCATTATAACCCGTAGGCTCAGGTACCGACCTTTCCGCGCGACGGAAAGTTGACGCGGCAACGCGTTGCCCCTGCCGTCGTTGAATGTGTCCATTGTTGTCAGACATTTCTAGCCAATTCGACTGACAATCCGGTACGCCGGTCGAACGGATAGCAACCCGATCGCTCACTGGGCGTAATTGTCCCCGCGCCCCGCTGCGCTCGAAGAAAAGAAGGAGGAAAGCTCGGAGATGTCACAGAACGACAACGGCATGGCCCCCCGCAAGTGGACCGGGGTCAAGGTCTTCGCCGCCACCATGGCCAACGAGCGCGAGCGCCTGGGCGACAAGATCACGTCCTGGATCCGCCAGTACCCGCAATACGAGGTGGTCGACACCGTGGTGACCCAGTCCTCGGACGAGGCCTTTCACTGCCTGGCGATCACCCTCTTTTATTACGAGACGCCGACGCCCACCGGCTGAGCTCACAGGGGCAGGCGCAGCCGGGCCAGCGCCCCGGAACGGTCGCGGCGTGACTCGAGGGTGAGAGAACCCCGGTGGTTCTCGGCGATCTGGCGGCTGAGCACCAGGCCGATGCCGGACCCGCTGGGCTTGGTGGTGAAGAACGGGACGAACAGGTTGTTCGTGCTGGTCAGGCCGGGACCCTCGTCCGAGATCGCGATCTCGACCTGGCGCGTGAGCTTGCGCCAGGTCAGCTCGACCTTGCCCCCGGTCTCCAGCGCGGCGTCGACGGCGTTGTGGATGAGGTTGATCAGCACCTGGTCCAGCTGGTCCGCGTCGGCGCGGATGACCACGTCGGGGCCGGGCCGCAGCTGCACGGGCAGGCGCTTCTCGATCTCCACCACCCGCCGCAGCCAGGGGCCCACCTCCACGGGGGCGATGGTGGGCGGCGGCAGCCGGGCCAGCCGCGCGTAGGAGGTCATGAACCGACCCAGCGCCTGCGAGCGGCGCTCGATCACCGCCAGCCCGCGCTGCAGGTCCTCGTTCCAGTCGGCCGGCCGCTCGCCCTCGGGCAGGCGGAGGCTGGTCTGCAAGTCGCCGGCGATCGAGTGGATGGGCGCCAGCGAGTTGTTGATCTCGTGGCCCAGCACGCGCACCAGGCGCTGCCAGGCCTGACGCTCCTCCTCGCGCAGCGCCCGGCCCAGGTCGGTCAGCACCACCAGCTCGTGGGGCAGCCCCCCCAGGCGGAAGGCGCTGCGCCGCACCTCCCAGGGCCCCTGCGCGCCGGGAAAGCTGGCCTCGACGGTGCGGGGCGTTTCACCGGCCAGCAGGTCGGCCATGCCCAGGTCGGCGGCCGAGGCGCCCTGCAGGCGCGAGGGGGCCGCGGCCAGCAGCCGCTCGCCGGCGCGGTTGACCAGCCGCAGCCGCCGCTCGCCGTCGAAGGCGAATACCGCGACGTCGATCTCGGCCATCACCTTGCCCAGCAAAGCGCTGGCCTCCACGGCGCCGGTGCGCTGGTGGGCCAGCGTGTCGGCCAGCGTGTTCACCTCGGCCAGCACGTCGCCGAAGGCGTCGCGCCGATCCACCCGCCGCCCGCGAAACGAGAAGTCGCCCTCGCGCAGGGCCCCCAGAAGGTTGGCGATGGTCTGCAGCGCGCGCACCACCCGCCCCTTGACGCTGAAGGCCCCCGCCAGCCAGCCACCCACCAGCACCAGCCCCGCCGTCCACTGCACCTTGGCGCTGTAGCCACCCTGCGAAAGCAGCAGCAGCGCCGCCGCCACCGCGGGCAGCGGGGCCAGCAGCGCCACCAGCAGCACCCGGCCCTCGTGGCTGGGGCGCGGGGGCGGGTTCATTCGCTGCCTTTTAACCCATGATGCTGCAGGCGGCGGTAGAGCGCGCTTCGCGACAGGCCCAGCGCCTTGGCGGCCTCGCTGACCTGGCCCGAGCTGCGGGCCAGCGCGCGCTGGATCAGGTGGCGCTCCACCTCCTCCAGGGTCATCTGCTCGAAGCGGGCGTCGCCCTTGCCGCCGCCGGCCCGCAGCGACAGGTCGTCGGGCTGCACCTGCGGTCCTGCGGCCAGGAGCAGCGCGCGCTCGACCACGTGCTCCAGCTCGCGCACGTTGCCGGGCCAGTGGTGCTCGAGCAGCGCCTGCATGGCGTCGGGCGAGAAGCTGCGGGCCGGCTGGCCGTGGCGCGCCTGCTGCCGCTGGGCGAAGTGGGCGGCCAGTCGGGGGATGTCCTCGCGCCGCTCGCGCAGGGGCGGCAGGTGGATCTCGACGGTGTTCAGGCGGTAGAGGAGGTCCTCGCGGAAGCGGCCCTCCGCCACCTCCTTGCCGACGTCCACGTTGGTCGCGGCCAGGAAGCGCACGTCCGCCCGCCGCACGCGCGACGAGCCCACCGGGTGGTATTCGCCGGTCTGCAACACCCGCAGCAGCTTGGCCTGCTGGTTGGTGGGCATGTTGGCGATCTCGTCGAGGAACAGGGTGCCGCCCTCGGCCAGCTCGAAGCATCCGGCCCGGTCGGTCTTGGCGTCGGTGAAGGCGCCGCGCACGTGGCCGAACAGCTCGCTCTCGAACACGCCCTCGCTGACGCCACCCGCGTTGACGGCGACGAACGGGCGCCCCACCCGGCGGGAGGCGGCGTGCAGCCAGCGGGCCACCACCTCCTTGCCGGTGCCGTGCTCGCCGGTGATCAGCACGTTGGCGTCCGAGGGCGCGATCCGCTCCATCAGCCGCAGCACCGGCTGCATGGTGCGCGCATCGGCCACCAGCTCGGGCAGGTCGCGGGCGCGCAGGCGCGAGGTCTCGCCCTCCAGGCGGCGGCTCTTGCGCAGGGCCTGGCACAGCTCGACCTGCACCCGCAGGGTCTGCAGCAGGCGCTGGTTGTCCCACGGCTTCTGGATGTAGTCGCGCGCGCCCCGGCGCATGGCCTCGACCGCGCCCTCGACCGAGCCCCAGGCGGTCATCACCACCACCGGCAAGGTGCTGTCCATCGACTGCAGCTGCGACAGCAGGTCCAGCCCCTCGCGGCCCGAGGTGGTGTCGCGCGCGTAGTTCAGGTCCATCAGCACCGCATCCAGGTCGTGGCTCTCGGCGGCGGTGATGACGCCGGCCGGGGAGGTGGCGGTGACCACCTCGTGGCCGGCGTGCTTGAGCAGCAGGCGCAGCGCCTCGAGCACGTCGGTCTGGTCGTCGGCCAGCAGGATGCGGGTGGCGGAGGGCACGGGTGCTTCTTCTTTCGTCGGGTCGTCGGTCGTCGGGTCGGGGTCGGGGGAAAGCTACTCGCGGCGGTCCAGTCAGGCCAGCCAGCCGTCCTTCAGGTTGATGATGCGCCGGCCGTAGGCGGCGTTCTTGTCCGAGTGGGTGACCTGGATGATGGTGGTGCCCTGGCGGTTGAGCTCGGTGAACAGGGCCATGATCTCCTCGCCCTGCGACGTGTGCAGGTTGCCGGTGGGCTCGTCGGCCAGCAGCAGCTTGGGCCGGGCGATGATGGCGCGGGCCACCGCCACCAGCTGCTGCTGCCCGCCCGACAGCTGGCTGGGGTACAGGTCCTTCTTGCCGACGATGTTGAAGCGATCGAGCGTGTCGGCCACCAGCGAGCGGCGTTCGGCGCCGGGCATGTCCCGGTAGGACAGCGGGATCTCCAGGTTCTCGGCGACGGTCAGGTTGTCGAGCAGGTGGAACTGCTGGAAAACGAAGCCGACCGTCTTCTTGGACAGCTCGACCCGCGCCTTGGGCGGCAGCTTGTGCACGGCCTGATCCAGCAGGTGGTACTCCCCGCTCCACTCGGCGTCGAGCAGACCGAGGATCGACAGCAGGGTCGACTTGCCGGCACCGGAGGGACCCATGAAGGTGACGAACTCGCCCGGCTCGATCTGGAGGCTGATCTTCCGGAGCACCCAGGTGCGGCCGGCGCCGGTCTTGTAGCTCTTCTCGACGTCCTGCAGGCGGATCATGTCCAGCGGAACAGCCAGCCGTGTGCCAATGTCAAGTGTTCGTGATCATTGGGTTTTATGTCAGGGCATGACCGGAGGTGGGAATGGTCGTCCCATAAACGGACACGCCCCGCCGACCTGCCGCTCCCCATCGAAGCCGGTGCCTTCCCTCACGCTTTTGGGCGGCGCTCCGGTTAACGTGGGGCCGCGATGGAACGGGCTGGGTCCGACCGACGGCCGGGTTTGCAGGTGGGGCGCGCGCTGGCGCTGCTGGCGGGGCTGGTCGCCGGCATCGCCCTGGGCGTGGTCGGCTTCCGGCAGGTCTCCCGGGCGGCCAGCGAGATTCCGCCCGGCGCGCGCGAGGCCACCGGGCAGGAGACCGTGACCATCGGCGATCGTGCGGTGGCGGTCCTCGAGGCCGGGGCCTCGGTGCGCTGGCGCGAGCTGGGCGGGACCCTGGTGGTCGAGCAGAACGCGGGCGACGTGTTCTACCGGGTCGACGGACCTCCCTTTCACGTGCGCACGCCGTTCGCGGTGGTGCGCGCGGCCGGCACCTGCTTCCAGGTATCCGTGCAGAAGGACGCGCCCGAGGCCGAGCTGCTGGTGACCGCGTTCGAGGGCCGGCTGCAGGTCCAGCGCGGCGGCACCGAGCTGGAGCTGGCCCCCGGCGAGCGCGGTCTGGTGGCGGGCGGCGGCGCGCCCATGCTCCTGCGCCGGGGCGAACCGCTTCGGACGACGCCCACGCCCATGCCCACGCCCACGCCCGCCCCCGCCGAGCCGACCGCGGCCCAGCAGCAACCTGACGATCCCGCGAATGGCCGGCCGTCGCCTTGACGGCGAAGGTGAAGACCGGCCGGCGGCCTCGTTTCACTCCGAGCGCAGCGCGGTCATCGGATCGACGGAGAGCGCGCGGCGGGCGGGCAGCAGGCAGGCCAGGGCGGCGGTGGCGGTCAGCAGCGCGGCGATGGCGGCGAAGGTGAGCGGGTCCTGCGCGCTCACCCCGTACAGCAGCGTGGCGAGAAAGCGCGTGAGCAGCAGCGCGCCGGCGATGCCGACGGCCAGGCCCAGGGCCAGCAGGCGGCCACCCTGTCGGAAGACCAGCCCCAGCACGTCGGCGCTGCGCGCGCCCAGGGCGATGCGCACGCCGATCTCGCTGGTGCGCTGGCGGACGGTGTAGGCCATCACGCCGTAGATGCCGATGGCGGCGAGCAGCAGGGCGGCGGCGGAGAAGACCCCGAACAGCACCATGGCGAAGCGCTCGCGCGAGATCGAGCGGGAGACCAGCTCGGTCAGCGGGCGGATGCTGGCCACCGGCTGGTTGCGGTCGACCTGGTAGACGGCGGCACGGATGGCGGCGGGCAGTCCGGTCAGAGGACCGACGGTGCGGATCACGAAGTTCAGCCGGTCGAAGGGCTTCTGCGCGATGGGTTCGTAGCTCTGCACCGGGAACGGGCTCTGCAGGTCGAAGAGGCGCACGTCGCGCACGATGCCGACGATGCGCCGCCAGCTTTCGGGGCCGTTGGTGATGTTGATCTGCTTGCCCAGCGGATCTTCACCGGGAAAATACTTGCGGGCCATGGTCTCGTTGATGATCGCCACCGGCGCGGTGTCGGCCCGGTCGCCCGGGCCGAACACGCGACCGCGCACCAGTCGGATGCCCATGGCCGCGAAGTAGTCGGGGCTGACGGTGTAGTAGTTCGTGGCAGGCATGTCCGCGGGCGACACCGGCGGGCGGCCCTGGATGAAGAACCCCAGGTTGTAGTCCGATCCCGACAGCGGCACCAGCTGGGTGGCGCCCACCGCCCGCACGCCCGGGATGGCGGCCAGCTGGCGCAGCGCCTGGTCGATGAAGGCCACCTGCTCGGCGGGCGACTCGTATTTCGTGTCCGGCAGCGACAGGCGGACCGCCCAGGCGTTCTCGGGCTGAAAGCCGACGTCCACCTGCTGCAGGCGCACGAAGCTGCGCATGAGCAGACCCGCGCCCACCAGCAGCACCAGCGCGATCGCCAGCTCGCCCACCACCAGAGCGCCGCGCAGGCGGTGGCGGCCGCTGCCCTCGGTGGCGCCGCGGCCCCCCTGCTTCAGTGTCTGCCGCAGGTCCAGGCGGGTGACCTGCATGGCCGGCACCAGCCCGAAGGTGGCGCCGGTGGCGACGGCGAGCCCGATCGAGAACGCGAGCGCCCCCAGGTCGACCGCCACCTCCCGGGCACGCGGCAGGTCGGGCGGAGCGAGGGACAGCAGCGCGCTCACGCCGGCGTGGGCCACCAGCACGCCGAGCAGGCCGCCCAGGACCGACAGCAGCAGGCTCTCGGTCAGCAGCTGGCGCACGATGCGGCCGCGGCCGGCGCCCAGGGCCCCGCGCACGGCGATCTCCTTGGCCCGGGCGGTGCCCCGCACCAGCAGCAGGTTGGCCACGTTGGCGCAGGCGATGAGCAGCAGGAAGCCGACCGCCCCCAGCAGCGCCAGCAGCACCGGCCGCACCTGGCCCACGGCGAAGTCGAGCATCGGGCTCAGCTTGACTCCCCAGCCCTTGTTGCTGTCCGGAAGCTGCCTGGCCAGGCGGTCGGCGATCACTGTCATCTCGCTGCGGGCCTGGTCGAGGCTCACACCCGGCTTCAGCCGGCCGATCACCGAGATGTAGTGGGCGTCGTGCTGGGCGCGCTCGTCGGGGGTGTAGACGGCGGGGGTGTAGATCTCGTTGCGCGGGTCGGGCTGGAACGACGGCGGCATCACCCCGATGACGGTGCGGGGCTTGCCGTCGAGCTGCAGGACCTGCCCCAGCACGTCGGCGCGGCCGCCCAGCTGCCGCTGCCAGAAGCCGTGGCTCAGGATGACCACCTGGTTGTTGCCGGGCGTCTCGTTCTCGAGGGTGAAGTTGCGGCCCAGCGCCGGTTGCACGCCCAGGGTGGGCAGGTAGCTGGCGGTCACCCGCTGGGCCAGCAGCAGCTGCGGCTCGCCCCGGCCGGTCAGGTTGTAGGAGGCGCGTTCGAAGGCGGCCAGGCTCTGCCAGCTGGTGGACTGCGAAAGCCAGGAGAAATATTGCCCCGGCGCCACCGAGAAC
>JBKPRZ010000552.1:0-26819 GCA_046734815.1 Myxococcota bacterium
GGGTCTACGACCGGTGTCGTCGCCGAGTCAATGCCCGGGAGTCACGCCCCTGCTCGATCTTCGTCGGGGACGTCCCGCCGCTCGAAGGTTGCTCGTCATCAGCATGCCAGCCGCTCAGGCGCGATACGGCCGCGTGGGCGCAGCGAAGCCGCAGCTGGTTCCATCGGTGACCTGCACCTCGGACTCCCAGGGCAGCCGGTAGCGGCCAGCCACCAGGTCGCGCATGTACGTGTAGGGGCAGTCGCCGGCGCCGCCGCGCACGGCGACGTAGCCGCGGTGGCCGAGCTGGTAGATGTTGTTCTCCACACCCCAGATCTGACGAGCCTCGGTCGCCAGCCGCGGCCGTATCTCCGCGGTGACGATCTCGTCGGGCACCCCGCCTCCGGCGGCGATGGTGTTGCCTTCGAAGTCGACCACCATCGCCTCGCCCATCGAGTTGAAGACGCCGTCGCTGCCGCACATGCAGACGCTGGCGGTGTACATCAGGTTGCAGAAGGCGTTGGCCTGGTTGGTGACCCGCCAGGCCTGGCGGATGGGGCCCGTGTAACCAGCGGTGCGGAGCATGACGGTTGCGCCCTTGTAGGCGCACTCGCGCGCCATCTCCGGGAACATGCCGTCGTGACAGATTATGAGCGCCAGCTTGCTCCCGCGCGGTCCCTCGCAAACCGGGATGCCAAGGTTGCCGGGCTCCCAGGGCTCGACCGGGGTCCAGGGGTGCATCTTCCGGTAATACAGCCGCAGCTCGCCGGACGAATCGATGACCAGGCCGCTGTTGTAAGGGTTGCCGCCGGGGTTCTGCTCCATGATGGAGAAGCAGCCCCACACCTGCTCGCGCAGGCAGGCCGCTTTGAAGGCCGCCACCTCGGGCCCGTCGAGGCGGCACATGATCTCGGGATTGGTGTCCATCGACAGCCCGTGCAGGGCATATTCGGGGAAGACCACCAGGTCGAGGCTGGACATGCCCTTCTTGGCCTTGGTGACGAGCGCGCAGATCCGTTCGGTCTGCCGGACGAGGTCGGCCCGGGTTGCCACCGTGGGCAGTTGCAGCTGCACCAGCCCGAGGACCAGTCCATCCGGCGATCGGTTCAGGCCGCCCAGTCCGTTCATCGGATCTCCTCCTGCTGCCCTACCCTAGGTGCGGCACGGTTTCGGAGACATTTCCGACGCATGAATTCCCGGGCCCACGACGCTTCCTCCGCCTTGCTCGAGCCGGGCCAATCACAACATCAGCGACAATGGCTGCCGATCATTGGGTTGGGTGACGGCGCCCAGGTCGCTGGCCGCGAAAAACATCGATGCTCGAGAGGGGAGGGTGAGCTCCCCAGGGCGACCCTCCTAGTTGATGAGCATCAGGAACGGATCCCACCGAATCACGCCCCGAAGGTCAGCGGCCAGCGAAGCCCGGGTCCCGCAGGAATCGACGCGCCCCGAGCCGACGGGAAGAGGCAGCGCGTGTGAAGCTGTCAAGTCGCCCGCAGCCTCGTGTCAACAAAGTTCCTCAGCTTTACGCAATTTCTTCCACTTCTTCGAGTATTCGGTGGCAGCCCGCGCAGGAGGTGATCAGGACGTCGACTCCATGATTCGCGAAGTCGCCTGATTCGGACTCCGAAATCCAGTCGGCCATCTGTCCGTCGGTTAGCTCTGTGTCGAGCTCCACGAGGCGACGCTCCCTGTGTTGCTCAGGGGCGCCGCCGCAGTGCGGGCATCGAGCCTCGCTTAATTGCGGCCGACTTTTGTTCATCGACCCCTTGCTTTTGACTTCCGCGCCGCTCCTTCGTTCCGCGCTTGCCTTGCCAGGAGTCGGACGCTTCGCCTTCCTCCGTGACACCCTAGATGAGTTGGTCCGTTTCGCCTTCTCTGGCTGGGTGACAGCACTGCTTGAGGATGCGGCCGGACTCGCCGCAGGATCGACGCACGAGTCACCGAAGCAGCTGAAGGCGGACGTCGAGAGCCCTCGGACGTCAACCGCCCTTGGCAAGAATCTCGGCGATGAGCTTTTTCGCGTGGGCAGGGCCCGTCACGGAAAGCTCGATCTGCGCAGCTCCTGCCGGAATGCGCAGAACGAACGAGAAGAACGGGCAGCAGCGGCGCTCGTTCTCGATCAGTCCGCCCAGCTCAGACAGCAGTCCGCCACGATTGGCAATCTCGAACGTGAATCCGTCCGGGAGCTCTCGCCGTTTCGCATTCGACAGCATGGCGAGGACGTTCGCGACGTGCTTCTCTCCGGTCGTTTCGACCGCGGCCAGATTGCAGGGCGGCCCTTCGCCGATCGGTGGGGGGGCAGCCCCGCCGGCTTCCGTCGGCTTGCCAGCGCGCTCCCAGCCCATTATCCCGGCCGGCATGACCGCAACGTTCCGGTAGCCCAGCGCCAGCGCCCTCTCCGCCGCGCCGTGGGAGGCCCGGCACATCTGGTTGGCACAATAGAACACGAGTCTTGCCTGCTTGTCCTCGGGGAGGTCCGAGGTGTCGACCTTGTCGTAGTGGATCCACTTCGCGCCGGGAATGTGTCCCTTCGCGTACCTCTCGGGGGGATTCGCGTCGTAGATGTGGATCTTCTCGCCCGACCGCATCGCCGACCAGATACTGTCGATGGTGACCTCGGCCGGGATTCCGGCCTTGGCCGGAGCCGCGCCCGCCGTCGGGCAGCACGGACCTGCGGCGATGCATGAGCAGGCGGTCAGCGCGAAAGCTCCCAAGAGTCGTCGTGATCCAGTCATCCGAATCCTCCTGTCAGGAAAACCAGCTACAGGAGCAGGCGCAAGACAGGCGATCGTGACCGTCATCGGTGCCCCCAGCTTAGACGTTGGACTTGATGTGGCTCGTGATGAGCGAGCCGACGTCGGCAGGCAACTTCGCCTCGGAAATGACCTGGTGGGCGTTCGCCAGCGCCGCCGCCGCTTGCTCCTTCGAGGCTCGGAGTCCGGCAGCGGTCGATACCTGGGGAGGAATGAGACCCACGAGCTCTGGCACGAGCGCCTCCTTCGTGCCTTCCGGGCCGGAGATTTCTAGCCAGATCGGCCCGAGTTGCTCCTCGATCACCAGTGTGTGCCGCAAGTACGCACAGCAAACGCGATTGAAAGTCAGGAACTCGGCGAGCTTCTGCAAGATCCCTCGGTCATCAGGAAAGCGCAGGGCATAGCCGCGCTCCAGCGGCCGGACCTCGGTCACGAGACCGAACAGCTCGCGCCCGAGCGGGACGAGCCGGCGGTGCTCTTCCGGCGTGAGGGCGCCGGGGCTGCAGGCGAACACGGGTGTCTGTGTCATGGCGTGCTTCCTTTCAGGTCGGAGATGGCCGGGCGATCGCAGTAGGCAGCACAAGCGCGCTCGTGACCGGACCCTCCCCGGCTGCGCGATCGCCGGTTGAACGCGGGTCACGGTGGCCCACCTGCGGGAGACGTCACCTCCGAATCATCTCGTGAGCGAACCCTGTCACGGACCGCTGGCATCGGCCCAATCGGCCGACGCGACCGTCGTCACGAAGCCGGAGGACCGATACATGTCAGCCCCGCAATTACCCGCCCCGGCTGCTCCAGGCATGCTGGCCTTTCTGTGGGCGTGATACGGCGCCGACGAGTGCCGCCCTCAGCAACGAACTGTGCTCGAGGATGCGCGTGCGGGACAACCCGGCAGGGCGCCTGACCACTGGCTGTTCTCCGCCGGTTGCGTGCTCTATCGCGCGGTCAGTGGGGTTGGACGTCTCCGGCGACCCCATCGTCGACACCGCCGCCCATGAAGGCCATCATGGCCCACCAGTAAGTACCGCTCCCGTCCCGATCGCAGAGCCCGTGGGATATTATGGGCGAATGCCGGAGCATCTCCCTCGAAGCATTGTGGCCCAGGACATCGTCTGCCTGGGATGAGGAGATGACCGTTGGCACCTTCGCCTTCGTGCTCTGGAGCGTGCTGTCCACCGCGGCGGCGTCCCCCCCTTCGATCGCGATCACCTTCGACGACGCCACCGACGACCCGCAGGTGAACGCCGGCATCTTGAAGGCCTTCGCGGAGGCGAAGCTGCACAGCGTGCTGTTCGTGGCGGGCTACAAGGTGGACTCGCCACAAGGTCTGGCCGAGGTCGGCAAGTGGGGCCGGGCGGGACACATGGTCGGCAATCACTCCTACTCCCACCACAACCTGAGCGGGGCCAAGGTCACCCTGGCCGACTTCCAGGCGGACGTCTCGCGCAACGAGGCCCTGTTGCACGCGAAGCCCGGATTCACCCGCATCTTTCGTTACCCCTTCCTGCATGAGGGCGATACAGCCGCCAAGCGCGATGGCTTCCGGGCCTTCCTGCGTGACAGGGGCTACCGCCTCGGGTCGGTGACCATCGACGCCAGCGACTGGTACTACGACATGCGCTTCCTGCAGTGGAGGAAGCAACACCCGGGCGCCGATCCGGGCCCGTTCCGGGCGGCGTACCTGGCGCACCTGTGGGACCGCGCGCGCTACTACGATGGTCTGGCCAGGAAGCTGCTGGGGCGAAACGTGAAGCACACGTTGCTGCTGCACACGAACGCTCTCAACGCCGCCTTCTTGCCCGACGTGATCCGCATGTTCCGCGATCGGAAGTGGCAGGTGATCGACGCCGCCGCTGCCTTCGAGGATCCCGTCCACGCCCAGCAACCCGCGATCCTGCCCGCCGGGCAGAGCGTGATCTGGGGGCTGGCCAAAGCCCAGGGGGAAACCGACCTGCGCTACCCCGGTGAAGACGCGACCTACGAAAAACCGATCCTGGATGCGGCGGGCCTGTAGCGCCGGCTCGTCGAGGTCAGATCTCTCAACCGGGGAACACCGTGGCTCCAGGACATGGTCGCCGAGAGTGCCGCCGACCAGCGCCGACACCCACGCCGCACTAGCAGGCTGCTGAAGAAGGGCGGATCTCGAGATCCGCCCCCCGTCGATGCGAGAAACTGCTGCGTCCCAGCTCCTCGCCGATCTTTCGTGCACTGGTTTCCCTGGAGCTCCGCGAATCATTTGCGCCGGGTGGGGCAGCGATCACCGGCCTGACTTTCCGGCCGAAAAGCGCGCCCCTCGGGCCCGGTCTGTCCCGTAGACTGCCGCCGCCGTGACCGCGCATCCATCACCCGCCCTCCCGGGCGCAAAGGAGCTGCAAGAGGCGGCGGACCAGGGCCGCGCCCTCTGCCCGGAAGCCGCGCTGTCCTTGCCGGCCTTCGCCGACCACCTGCGGGTGTGCGATGCGAGCGCCGAGGGTCTGGCTCAGCACGGCGCCGAGCTCTACCTGGCCGCAGCCTGCGCCGCAGGTGACCGCGCGGCCCTGCGCTGGTTCGACCGGCGCATGCTGCCGGCCCTGGACGGGACTCTGGCGCAGCTGGGGCTGGTCGAGTCCGCGCGCGACGACGTCCGCCAGCAGCTGCGGGTCGACCTCCTGACCGGCAAGCGGCGCATCCTGCGCTACGCCGGTCGCAGCTCGCTGTTCGCCTGGCTGCGGACCGTGGTCCGGCGCGCGGTCATCAACCAGCAGCGGGCAGGCGCGCGCGAGCAGCGACAGATCGAGAGCTTCTCGCTGGATCATATCCTGGTCAGCCAGCCGGACGCCGAGGTGGAGGCGATCAAGCACCGGTACGGCGTGGACTTCCAGAGCGCGCTGGAAGACAGCCTGGCGTCGCTCACGGCGCGGTCCAAGGAGATCCTGCGGCTGTATTACCTGTGCGGTCTGAACATCGACGCCATCGCCGCCGACCGGGGAGTCCACCGCGCCACCGTGGCCCGCTGGCTGGTCGGCATCCGCGCGGTGGTGCTGAGCAACCTGCGCGCCCGGCTGGCCGCCAGCGTGCGCCCGACCTCTTCCGCCTTCCGCAGCCTGGTGACGGCCATGCGCGACCAGCTGGAGCTGGACGTGCCGGCGCTCCTCGATCGCTCGGTCGCAGCTCGCTGAGCGCGCATGCGCAAACCTCGCTCCGCCCCGCCCTCCGAACCGACGGCCGAGGATCGATACACCGTCCTGGGTGAGCTGGCGCGGGGTGGGTTCGGTCAGGTGCTGGAGGCCACCGACGAGGCCCTGGGCCGGCCGGTGGCCATCAAGCAGGTCCTTCTCCCCGGCGTGCAAGCGCAGGCCCGCTTCGAACGCGAGGCCCGATTGACCGCCCGGCTGCAACACGCCGGGGTGGTACCGGTCTACGACCTGGGCCGCTGGCCGGACGGCAAATCCTTCTTCGTCATGAAGAAGGTGGACGGCCGCTCGCTGGCCGAGCTGATCGAGCTGGCCGGGTCAGCCGAGGAGCGTCTGGCCCTGCTGCCGCGGGTGCTGGCCGCCGCCGAGACCATCGCCTACGCCCACAGCCGCGGCGTCATCCACCGCGACCTGAAGCCGGCCAACGTGGTGGTGAGCCACTTCGCCGAGACCGTGGTCATCGACTGGGGGCTGGCCCAGGTGCTGCCCGGCCGCAGCCCCGCCGACGAAGATCTGCCCGACGGTCCCAGCGACCCGACCTTGAGCGGTACCGGTCGCGTGCTCGGCACCCTGTCGTTCATGCCGCCCGAGCAGGCCGGGGGCCATCCCCTCGACGAGCGCGCGGACGTCTATGCCCTGGGGGCGATTCTCTACAACGTGCTCGCCGGCGAGCCCCCGTTCAGCGGCGCCTCCAGCAGCGCGCTGGTGGCGACCGTGCGGCGCTCGCGGCCGGTGCCCCTGGCCGAGCGCGCCTCCGACATCCCCGACGATCTGGCGGCGATCGTGGAGAAGGCGATGGCCAGCGCCCCGGCCCAGCGATACGCCCAGGCCGGCGATCTGGCCGACGACCTGCGGCGGTACCTCGACGGGCAGCTGGTGCGCGCGCACCGCTATCCTGCGACGGCGCTGATACGCCGCTGGTTGCGGCGGCACCGCGCGGCGGTGACGGTGGCCGGGATCTTGCTGTTCGCGCTGGCCCTGTCCGGCGTCCTCTCCGTCCGCCGCATCCTGGCCGAGCGCAACCAGGCCATCACCGCCCGGCAGGCGGTGGAGAGCCGTGAAAACGCCCTCACCCTGCTGCACGCCCAGCGCAACCTGCCCGACGAGCCGACCGCGGTGCTGGCCTGGCTCAAGCGGTACCGGGCGACGCCCGAGCAGGCCTGGCTGGCCGCCACCCTGGCCGACGAAGCGGTGGCGCTGGGGGTCGCCCATCACGTGTTCGAGTTCCCCATGCCCACGCCGGCGGTGGCCCTGTCGCTGACTGCGCCGCGGCTGGCGGCGGGCAGCAGCGACGGGCGCTTGGGGCTGTACGATCTGCGCAGCGGCCACCGCACCGAGCTGGCCCGCCACCCGGACGGCGTGACCGAGGTGGCCTTCTCCGCCGCTGGCGCGCTCGCCTCGGGCGATGCCCTCGGCAACCTCTGGCTGTGGACCGAGGAGGGCCGGCTTCGCCAGCGGCTGGCCCTGGGTCCCTGGCCGATCTCGTCGATCGCCTTCTCCGCCGACGGAGCCCGGCTGGCGGTGGCGCTCGATCGGCGCGCCCTGAGGGTCATGGCCGCCGACGGGACCGGCGACCGGCTGGCCTTCGACCTGCCCACCCCGCTCGACGCTCTCACCTTCTGTCGCGCCAGCGGCGCCCTGATCTTGCTCGATCGCGACGGGCGGGCGCGCGTGCTCGACCGCGGCGGCACCGAGCTGCGGCTGCTGTCGGGTCGCCACACCCACGGCCGCCTGCACTGCCTGCCTGACGGCCGCCGGTTCATCACCGGTGGCTTCGAGGGCGACGTACGTCTGTGGGACCTGGAGGGCGGTGCCGGGCCGGTGCTGGGCAGCCACGACGACTGGGTCACCAGCATCGCCTCTTCGCCCGACGGACAGCGGGTCGCCACCGGTGGCGGCGACGACACCGTCCGCATCTTCTCGCTCGGCGGCGGGCCCACCCGCGTGTTGCGTGGGCACCGGGACATGATCCGGGCGCTGGTGTTCTCGCGCGACGGCCAGCGGCTGGCCAGCGTGGGTTTCGATTCGGCGGTGCGGGTCTGGGACGTCGGCAGCGGCGAGCTGCTGCGCGAGCACCGGGCCCCCCGCCCGGGCGCCACCCGCCTCGAGCTCACCGCCGACGGTGGCCAGCTGGTGGCCAGCTCCAGCCACGAGGCGCGGGTGTGGTCCTTCGACGCTCCCGCCAGCCTGACCCTGCGCGGTCACGAGGGCCCCATCTGCTCGCTGGACTGGTCGCCCGACGGCAGCCAGCTGGCCAGCACCAGCCGCGATCGCACCGTGCGGGTCTGGGACCTGGCCAGCGGCCGCGCGCGCTGGACCTCGCCCCTGTTCGAGAGCTGGACCATGGCCGCCACTTTCATGCGCTCCGACCAGCTGCTGGTGAGCACCCGCCTGGGCCGCAACCAGCTGATCGAGCTGCCCTCGGCCGCGGCGGTGGAGCTGGCTCCGCCCGGCAGCCCGTGGTCGGTGCCGCCCACCGGCCCGCACCGGGTGGCCTTCGCCAGCGGCGGCCGCAGCATCGTGGCCGATCTGTCGACCGGGGCCAAGGTGCCCCTGCAGGGGGCGCCCTCGGCCATCAAGGCCCTCCTGTTCACCGACGACGGCCAGCAGGCGCTGGCCGCCTCCACCGACGGGATCCTGGGGCGCTGGCGCACCGACGATGGCCGGCCCCTGCGCCAGCACAAGCTCGGTGAGCCGATCTATCGGCTGGCGCTCTCCCCCGACCAGCGTCTGGTGGCGCTGACCACCGCCAACAACCGCCTGCTCTTCTGGGAGCTGTCGAGCGATCGCCTGATCGAGGTCCCGACCGACCACGTGCGCGGCGACGACCTGGTCTTCAGCCCCGACTCGAAGACCCTGGTCTACCGGGCCTGGGACGGCACCATCCGCCTGGTCGACGTCGCCGCGCGCACCTCGCGCTCGCTGCGC
This sequence comes from Myxococcota bacterium, assembly GCA_046734815.1. Lineage (GTDB taxonomy): Bacteria > Myxococcota_A > Polyangia > Fen-1088 > Fen-1088 > CAVYGB01. The sequence goes on from JBKPRZ010000552.1 coordinate 8,837, forward strand.
GGGCATCGCACGCACATCAGCCTGCTGGCCAGCGCGGGTCGGGGCCCCTTCGACCTGGCCAGCGGCGACGCCTACGGCTTCGTCCGCTTGTGGAACCTGCACAGCGGCGCCACCGCCCTGCTGCACGCCCACCCGGCGGCCATCGAGAATCTGGCCTTCTCCCCCGACGGCCGCGCGCTGGCCACCAGCGGCGGAGAGTCGATCATCCGCGTCTGGTCGCTCGACCGGCTACCCACCTCCCGGGCCGCCGACCGCAACGCCGCCTGGTTGCAGTCCCACACCACCGCGCTCATCGACCAGGCCGGCGATCTGCACAGCCCCTGAAAGCCAGATCGCCGCGGGAGGCCGCGGCGGGGGACCGCTGGGCCGTGCGGTCGTCCGCGCTTGGCGAGGACAGCCTGGTCGCGAGCTTCGCCGGCCAGCACCTCACGCGCCTGGGGGTGTGCGGCGTCCCGTCGCTGGTGCAGGCCATCGCGGCGGTGCACGCCTCGGGCTGCTCGCCCGGGGCGCTGTCGTACCGAGGGAGTGGCGCGATCGCCAGCCGAGGGCGCAGGTTCAGGGTCGTGTCGTCCGTCGCAACTCCAGTAGCCCAGCGCTACGGCGATTCCGTCCAGCTCGTGCGCAGGTAGCGGGCGCCGGTGCCGCCGAGGGCCTGGGTGAACTTTAGGTCGAGGGGCATGGTGGTGGTCAGGTCGGTGACGCCGCCTTGGGCGGCGAACATCAGTTTGCCGTCGACGAAGACGGTGCTGGTGACGGGCTCGCTGACTAGCTTCTTGGCGAAGCGCTGCTTGAGGCCGGTCTTCACGCTGTATTCGTGCACGGTCAGGTAGGTGGTGCCGTCGTTGCAGCCGTTGACGGCGGGCAGGTACCAGGTGCCGATGACTACGAAGCCGTCGCCGTCGGCGCGCAGCACTGCGGTGGGGGTGCTGTTGGGGCGGGCGGCGGCGGGCAGGGTCTGCAGACAGACGGTGCCGTCGCTGTTGGTCTCGCCGCACAGCTGCGCGGAGCCGGCGGTCAGCTCGAGCCGGCCGCCCGACCCGAAGGTGTTGTCGGGGGTGACCGAGCCGGCGCTGGTGCCGAGCTCCTTGCGGAAGATCATCTTGGAGGCAGGCAGGTTCTTGGTGTCGGCGTCCAGCGCGGAGTTGGTGACCTGCACCACGAAGATCTCGCCCGGGCGGGTGATGCCGTTGTCCCGGTCCAGCTGCACCACCGTGGGCGCGTAGTGCAGCGGGTGGTCGCAGGTGAAGCTGTCCACCAGGGTGACCGCGCCGGCGGTGCCGATGTAGTTGCTGGTGCCGGAGACCTGGGGAACGTACCGGTAGAGGTTGCCCCAGGTGTCGCCGAAGTAGGCTGCCGTCAGCTTCTGGTCCTCGTTCAGCGCGTAGTCGCGGGCGGTGGCGACGTCGCTCATCAGGCCGAAGGCCTGGACACACGAGTTGGGCGGGGTGATGGTGTCGGTGTCGACGGGCGAGCCGTTCGAGACGCGCGCGTTGATCAACACCTTGGCCATGGACCCGCTGGACGCGTCGCTGGTGTAAGAGCCGAACACCAGCCGGACGTCGTCCTGGGTGCTGCCCTTGGCGTAATAGAACGCCGGCACCGAGGTGGTCAGGCCCAGCGAGTTGTCGTAGATGGCGGTGTCGCCCGAGCTGCTGAGGTATTGCGTGTTCCACATCAGCGATACCGGCGGGCTGCTGGTCCAGACTTTCCCGCTGCCGTCGAAGGGGTTGGTGATCTTCAGCAGGAAGGCCTCGGTGCCACCCCAGCCGTAGCTCATGGCCAGCACTGTCTCCCACTGGGCGAGGTTACCGTCGCTGCAGTTCGCGACGCAGATGTCGCGGACCTTGGGTGAGTTGGCCAGCCCGTAGATGTGGTCCTTGGGATCGGGCAGCTGGCCGCCCTGGGCGTACAGCCGCAGTGCCACCGGCACCATCTGCTGGGGCAGGTAAGCGAAGGCCTCCTGCCCGGCCTTGTATGTGCCGCTGTCACGGGTGAAAAACGCGTGCAGCATGCCGTCGCTCGAGCCGACGTAGATCAGGTTCGGTCGGTCCTTGCGATTCTTGGCGAACAGATCGCCGCCGGGCATCGGGTTCTTGCCGGGTGGGCCCACGTCGATGGGGGTGGAGTTGATCAGCGCGCCCAGCACGGCCGGGTTCTTCATGCTGGGGTCGCCCAGCAGCCAGCGTGCCACGCGGTCGGCCTCGGCGTCGTCGGCGCCCAGGCCCAGGGACTTCAGGGCGGACTTGTTGAGGATGGCGCCGCTCGACGGGTCGACGTCGATCTTGACCATGGTGCTGCCGCTGGAGGTCCAGATGTTGCGCTTCTTCCAGAAGTCGGGGCCGGCGGCGTCGGGGGCTGGATTGAAAGACACGGTGGCGGCGTTCCAGGCCACCTCGATGGGGCTCTTGGTGGTGTCGTAGGCGATGAGGTTGCCCTTCCAGCCCGGAAAGTCGACCCGGGTGTCCAGCAGCAGCTTGCCCATCTGGATGCCGCCCGGGCCCTGGATTCCGGCCGAGGCCGAGGCGGGGGCGGTGGTGTAGCTGCCGCGGGCGGCCTGGTAGATGGCGGCGACGATGGCGTCCTCCAGCTCCTGCTCGCGCACGGCGAAGAAGGCGGCGCCGGTGCCGCCCGCCTTGGCGATGTTGTTGAGGACCTTCTGCCCCTTGGTGGTCTTCATCTCGGCGGAGAAACCGACCGCGAACACCTTGATGCCGTTCTGGGCCAGCTCCTGCGCGCCCTTGACCGCCTGGCACGCGCACCCGGCGGCGGTCGGGTCGGCGGCGGCGCAGGCGGTCGAGTCGCAGGAGGCGTCGAATCCGCGGTTCGGGTTGCCGTCGGTGATCAGCAGGACGTAGTTGTCACGGCAAGGCATCCCGTCGCTGGCCTTGACCTTCTTCATGTAGCTGAGGGCGTTGTTGTAGTCGGTCTTGGCCGAGGACGTCCCGAAGGACAGCGAGCAGCCGGTGGGGGTGTAGCCGGAGGCCACCAGGCCACCCAGCGCGGCCTTGTCCATCTTGGCCAGGATGGCCTGGGCGATGGCCTGGGCCTTGACCGGGTCGTTGGTGGTGTCCATGAAGGGCGCCACGGTGCTGTCGGCCAGGCCGCCGTTCGACACTTCCGCGCAGGTGCTGCTCCAGGGACCCTTGGTGTCGACCGGCCCGTTGCCGTTGTTGACGCCGTAGATGTTGCCCTTGTTCTTCCAGTCGGTGTAGGGGTCGTAATAGACGTATTTGACGGTGCCTTCGGTGATGATCTTGCCCATGTAGGTGGTCTTGTAGATGACCGGCTTCGTGGTATCGATGGTGGGCGCGGGGTCCGAGAAGGTGTAATACGAGCCCACGTAGTGGCCGGTGCCGCCGGTGACGGTGCACCAGACACCCCCGGTGCACCAGTTACTGTCCACCAGGGAGAACCCGTCGCCGCCCGTGCGCACGCGGTAGCGGCTGTTGGGGTTGTCCCGGCGGGTGTAGGTCAGCCCGCCCAGGGTGCATGTCGCGGCGGGGCCGTCCTTCTTGGTCCAGCAGCTGGAGGCGGACAGCTGATCCCGATCCAGAAAACGCAGCTCGTTGGTGGTGGGGATGGTGCCGGTGGTCGGGAAATAGGTGTAGTAGCTGTACTTGGTGGGATATTCGGGCGTCGCCTGGAAGAACGGCATCAGCGCGAAGTTGACGGTCTTGTAGTAGCTGGACACGATGCCCGAGATGACCCGCTTGGCCACCATCATGCGCGAGCTGGCCGGCCCGCACTTGTCGCCGGGGGTGGGGCAGTCGGCGTCGCTGCGGCAGCGGTTCTGGGCCAGCAGGCACAGCTGCGACTTGGCCGGCGTCCCCGCCAGGATGCACACGTCATTGGGGAAGACGGTGCAGTTGTCGTTCGTCCCGGTGTTGCAGTCGGCGTCGGTGGTGCATTTGGGGATGGAGGCGGTGTCGCTGCAGATGCCCTTGCATTTCCCCCCCGACAGACAGCCGGTGTCGCCGGTGCAGGCGCGGGTGTTGTCGTTGCTGCAGAAACCCTTGCACTTGATGCCGGTGGAGCAGTCGGAGTCCTGGTCGCAGGCATCCGGCGGGTTGTTCTTGCAATAGCCGACTCGGCAGTCGGCGTCGTTATGACACTTGGTGTTGTCGTTGCGGACGCCCGCACCCATGGCGCCGGTGCCGGCGTAATAACAACGTCCCACTGCCCCGACGACGCGGCAGTTGTTGTCGCCGTCCTGGCAGTCCATGCCCACCTCGTTCGAGTCGATGTCCTTTTCACCCGGTGCTCCCACCATGGAGGTGGAGGTATCGAAGAGGATGAGCACGTTCGGCTTTATGACCTGACGATCGATCAACGTCACCGGGGTGACGTTCGCGGGCGTATCCCGGGGGAGCATCAACAAGACGGTGACCACCGTCAGCCCCGTCATTCCGCGACGTCCGGTGAACAACCACGACCTCCAGGGCGACATGCGGTCCATGAGAAGCAAGGGCCTGGCCAGCGGTGGACAGGGAAGATGAAAGGGGGCCGCCTACCGCAACGTTGCTCCCCGGACAACAACACCGTTGCATGAAATCGGGAACAGCCCACAGACGCCTACCCGCCCCCTTGAACGCTGGAGCAACCCAAACACGACCAGGACCCGCAGAAACCGGACAGCTGCGCACCTGTTGCCCACCTCGTCGCTTCGTGGGGACAGGTGGTCCCCTGCTTGCAGTATCACCCGAGTAAGATGCGACGACAGAAACGAGACGCAGGGTTCACACTCTCGGAGCTGATGGTCACTGTGGTGATCATGGGGACGGCCGCCGCTCTGGCCGGCCCCAGCCTGGGCCGCGAGAGCGCCGCCGCCCGCGGCAAGGCCTACGCCGAGGAGGTCACCCAGGAGCTGCAGCGTGCGCGGATGGAGGCGGTATCCAGCCGCCAGCCGCGTTACGTGCTCATCTATTCGGACCGGGTGGAGACGCGGTCCAGCGCCGGCACCAGCGAGCCGCCGCTGCACATGGCCCGGGCCCGCGCCGGCGTGGCCGGGCTGGACGTCAGCAGCACCGCGCTGACCCCCACCGCCAAGCTGGCCACCAACGTGGCCAAGCAGGTGGTGTTCACCACCATGGGCTCCGGCTACGTCGGCTCGACGGCGCCGGTGAACCCCACCCCGGTGTACGTGTACATCTCCAACGACGGGGTGGCGGCCAGCCACCCCGACCGTCAGCTCCGCGTCGACGTCGCGGCGCTGACCGGCCAGGTCCTCCTGCGGAGGGGCTGGTAATGGCTCGGCGGCGGCGTTCCGAGGAAGGGTTCACCCTGCTCGAGGTCATGATGGCGGTGGTGGTGGGCATGGTCGGTCTGCTGGGGACGGTGGCGGTGCAGCAGGTGACTCTGCGCGCGACCCAGGACTCGCAGGAGGCGATGGTGGCGATGCGGCTGGCGGTGCAGGCCATGGAGCAGTTCAACGTGGCCAACGTGACCGCCGGTCCCCCGGTGGTCGACGAGCTGGCCGGCCGCGCGGCCAGCACCGGCGGCCAGGGTAAGTGGTCCACCCCGGAGTACGTGGACAGCAACGGCACCTGCCCCAGCGGCGGCAGCAGCTGGAGCGCCAAGTGCCGATGGAAAAGAGAGTGGCAGGTCACCAACACCGGCACCGGCCTTCCCTACGACATCTCGGTGAAGGTCACCTACAACAGCGACTCGATCAACCCGCGCTTCGTCCGGCTGGACGCGGAACGGAGGAAGACGCTGTGAAGCGGGCCAGGCTGGCCGGCCAGGCCGGCCTGACCATCGTCGAGCTGCTGATCACCCTGCTGGTTGCTTCGATGGTGGCCGTCTCGACCTTCACCTTCATGGCCGGCCAGCAGCGGATCTACGAGACCCAGACCAAGCTGGTGAACCTGCAGCAGACCCTGGCCATCAGCAGCGAGCTGATGGTGCGCATGGTGCGGGCCGCGGGCACGGGGATGACGGGCTGCCTGCGCGGTGACAGCGACGGAACCGGCCCCGACCCGGGCGCGCCGCCGCCGGTGGGTCCGGCGCTGCCGCTGACCGCCGCTCCCGCCGCCGGGCTGCGCGCTTACAGCAAGACCCTGGGCCCGCTGCGCATCCCGCCGGTCTGGATCAGCAACGGCGCCTCGGGCGCCCCCGACACCCTGACCGTCGCCTTCGGCAGCGGCAGCTTCGGCAGCTGGAAAGAGACCGACACGACCGGCCCCATCCTCGCCGGCCAGCCCGTGTCGGCCCTGACCCTGTCGGCCGGATTCACCACCATGTTCCGCAAAGGCGAGTTCGTCCTGCTGCTGGACGCCGCCGCCGCCGACCCGACCCGCCCGGCGCCGTTCCTAAACGACCGCGGCTGCACCCTGTTCCAGATCACCGACCTGAACGCGCTCGAACTGATGCACGACGGGAGCTCGGACTTCAATCCGAACAACAATGCCCAGGGCGCCGCGATGGTGCCCTTCGACTACGCGGCCGGCACCGGCGTCCGTCACTTCGGCACCCTCAACTGGGTCCGTTTCGCCGTGCAGCCGCCGGCCAGTCCCGACGGCGCGCCGGCCCTGACCATGCAACGCCTGGACGACGGCAGCGCCCCGCAGCTGCTGGCCGAGGGGATCGCCGACATGCAGGTGGCCTTTGCCTGCGACAACAGCCCCGATGACGGCCAGCTGCGCGAGGGCCCCGACAAGCTGACCGACGAATGGATCTTCAACACCCCTGGCGACGCCGTCCCCGCGGGCTGCGGCCGACCGGAGGCGATCCGCATCACCCTGGTGGCCCGTTCGCTGACGCCCGACATGCTGATCTCGTCGGACGTCGTGAACACCAAACCGGCGGCCGAAGACGGCGCGGCCGGCACCACCCCCGATCGATTCCGCTACCGCACCATCACGGCGACGGTCTATCCGCGCAACTGAGGGAGACAGCAGGATGATCTCGGGAGGCAACGGGAGACGTTCGGGCGATCGGGGCGCGGTCATGGTGACCGTGCTGCTGGTGATGCTGGGCCTGCTGGCCCTGGGCATGACCGGTCTGTGGCTGACCAGCAGCAACCTGCAGATCAGCGGTCACACCAACATGCGCAACCAGGCGCTGTACGTGGCCGAGGCGGGCATCGAGGCGGTGCGCGCCGACCTGAACGGCCCTACCGGGCGGGTGATCGACGACCTGCTCAAGGGCGGCAAGAGCACCTACGACAACGTCCCCACCGGCGTGAACAGCGATGGTTCGCCCAACGGAGTGGGCGCGGTCTATTTTTACAGCAACGGCACGGTGCTGCAGAACGTGGATTTCCCGCCCGCCAATTTCAATCGCGGGGCGGGGTCCACCCTGACGGCGCCGATCTCCGCGAAGATGGGGCAATACACGGTGTGGATCCGCAACGACACCGGCGAGCTCCGCCAGGGGCGCGCCACCACCGACCTCAACGGAGGCACGGTGGTGGTGCGCTCGCGCGGCCGCGCCATCGATGGCATCGAGGTGGTGCTGGAGGCGACCCTCAGCCCCAGCGGCAGCGGCGGCGGGGGTGCCCGGCTGTGTTACGCGGGCAAGAACGCCTGCGACGACAACAGCTCGACCATGACCGGCGTCTACGTGCAGTGACCGGCGGCCGGGCGGTCAGAAGTAGACGCGCGCGCCGATGAAGGCCTCCATGTCCAGGGCGATGAAGGGGGCGATGAACAGCGAGGGCGCCGCTTCCACGTACAGCTCGAGGAAGCTGGGGCGGACGAAGGTCAGATCCAGGCCGGCGGGCATGCGGGCGGCCAGCGCCGAGGCGGCACCGCGGTAGTAGTAGTAATAGTCGTCCTCGTCCCAGTGCCAGAAGCGCGCGCCGGCGCCGATGTGCCAGTCGAGCTTGGCGGTGCGGCGGACCAGCGTGTCCTGCCAGAGGTAGTCGAGGTGCAGGCCGAAGCTGGCGGGGTGGTAGCTGTCGGCGTATCCGTCACAGACCGCGACGCCGCGCCGGTCCTGCCAGCAGCCGTGCCGGTAGCGCCAGAAGGTGAGGCCGAAGTCCAGGGCGCTCTCCCGGTCCAGAAACACCTTGCCCACCAGGCTGGTGGCCGTCCCCACGCCCAGGCCCAGACCGAAGTTGCGGCTCGCGCCCACCTCGGTGGCCCGGGCGGTCCCACCGGCTCCCAGCACACACATGAACCCCAGGAACGCCGCGACAGTTCGTAGATCACGCATGCCCGGAACGACGAGTGGCGCGCCGCCGGGATACACGCAATTCCGGCGCGGACCGGGCGGGCGGGGGGCGCCTCAGCGCTCGTCGGTGGGGAAGGAGGGTGGGGTGTCGGCGGCGGTGGTGGCCCAGGTGCGGCTGGGCGTGGCCGACAGGCGGAAGTCCAGCTCGCCCCCGTCGGACACGAACGATTCGGGCAGCCAGGATCGGGTGCTGGGGCGGCCGTTGATTCGCAGGCTCTGCACGAAGGGGACCCCCGGCGCCGCCTGGGGCGCGCGGATGGTGACGATGCGGCCGTTGCCGCGGCGGAGGCGGGCGCGCGGAAACAGCGGGCTGCCGATCAGCAGCTCGGCCCGCCCGGGGAAGGCGGGGTACAGGCCCAGGGTGGCGAAGACGTACCAGGAGGACATCGCCCCAAGGTCGTCGTTGCCGGGGATGCCGTGGGGTGAGTTGCTCCACAAGGTGTTGACCGCCTGGCGCACCACCCGCTGCGCCTCGGAGGGACGCCCGGTGTGCAGGTACACCCAGGGGGCGCCGATGGACGGCTCGTTGTCGAGCTCGGCGTGCAGGCCGCCGCTGCCGGTGATGGCCCAGCCGCCGTCGCGGTGGTGGAAGAAGGCGTCCAGGCGTTCGTTGACCTTCTGGTTGCCGCCCATCAGGTCGATGAGGCCGCGCAGGTTGAACGGCACCATCCAGGTGTACTGGGCGCTGGAGCCCTCGGCGAAGCCCTCGTCGTCGGCGGGGTCGAACCGCGGCCAGCTGCCGTCCTCGTTGCGGTTCTGGATGTAACCGCCGGAGGGCGTGGCCTTCGGATTGAAGACGTTCTGCCAGTACTGGGCGCGGGCCAGGAGCCGGGCGTGGATCGCCTCCTCGCCCAGGCGCAGCGCCAGCTGGGACAGGGCGAAGTCCGAGCTGGCGCACTCGAGAGTCTCGCCGGCGCCGCCCCAGGAATTCGAGATCGTGGGGATGTAATGGATCGACAGCCACCGGTCCAGCGAGGGGCGCTGGCCGCGGCACTCGACCGGGCAGCCCTCCTTGCTGACGTCCAGCCGGGTGGGTGAGGAGGCGGCCTTGACCAGCGAGGCCAGCGCGGCCGGCACGTCGAAGCGCGTGCCCCCGAAGGCGTGGATGCTGGCCACGGCGATGGCGGCCGGGTCCCCGGTCATCACCGAGGTGGCGCCGTTGTTGTGGGTCCAGCGGTCCCACACGCCCTGGTTCTGATCGGCCTGGTTGAGCAGGGACTGGGCGATGTCGCTGCCGCGATCGGGGTCCAGCCAGGTGACCAGCTGCAGCTGCGAGCGATACACGTCCCAGCCCGAGAAGTTCGCGTATTGCGCCCGCTGCGGAGCCGAGACCCGGTGGGTGCGCCCGTCGAAGCCGGCGTATTCGCCGTTGCTGTCGGAGAACAGGTTCGGGTGCAGGAGGGCATGGTAAAGGGCGGTGTAGAAGACGGTGAGCTGCTCGGGGCTGCCGCCGCCCAGCTGGATGCGATCCAGCTCCTGGTTCCAGGCCTGGCGCGCGCGCTCGCGGCGGGCCTCGAAGGTCACGGCCGGGCCGCCCTCGGCGCGCAGGTTGGCCTGGGCGTTGGCCAGGCTGACGTAGGAGATGCCGACCCGCATGCCCACTGTCGCCCCGCTGGCGAACTGCAGATACAGGCCCGACCCCTTGCCCGGCGGGGGCGTCCCCTCCGATCCATAGCCGGTGCCGCCGCGGGCGCGGGTGGCGCCCGGTTTCAGGGCGGCGTCTTCCCAGGCGCCCACGGCCGCGAAGGGCTGATCGAACACCGCCACGAAATGCAGGGTGTAGTAGCTGCGGCGGTCGACGGTGCCCAGGTAGCCGCAGAAGTTGCCGCTCGAGACCGAGCCGCTGACGGTGCGGGTGGCGGCGTCCGCCGTCACCTGCGCGTCGCTGCTGCCCACCTCGCTGTCCGAGGCGCGCACCAGCACCGTGGCCGGTCGGTCGGGCGGGAAGGCGAAGCGCCCGTGGGCGGTGCGAGCGGTGGCGGTGAGCTCGCTGGTCACGCCGGAGGTGAACCGCACCCGGTAGTAGCCCGGGGTGGCGGTCTCGTTCACGTGCGAGAAGCGCCCGACGAATTTCGCGTCGGTGCGGTCGGCCGACGGGGAGGAATCGACGGCGCCCGCGAAGGGAAGGAAGGGGATGTCGCCGGAGGCTCCGCGGCAGCCGGTGCCGGACAGGTGGGTCAGCGCGAAGCCGCGGATCTTCGGGGCGTCGTAGCTGTAACCGCCGGGGGCCGCGCGGCGGGTGGCGTCCTCGCGCGAGGTCTCGGGGGAAAACTGCACCATGCCGAAGGGGACCACCGCCCCGGGGAAGGTGTTTCCGCGGTTGGCGCTGCCGATGATCGGGTTCACCTGGGCGCCGGGATCCGGCGCCGCCAGACAGATCCGCGCGCCCAGCAGCGCCAGGACGACGGCGCCCGCCCGGGCACCGGCCCGCGTCGATGGGAAGAGGCTCATGGCTGTCCCACTGCCGGCGCGGGAAAAAGTTCCCGCGGGTGCCGATTGCGCCGGGTCGGGCCGGTCCGCTTCGTCGTAATCTGGCGCGGGATGCAAGCCGCGGCCGGGACCGTGCTGCTCACCGTGCTGGCGCTGCTGGCCTTCGCGGGCAACTCGATCTTGACCCGGCTGGCGCTCTCGGGCGGACACCTCGACGCGGGGTCGTTCACGGCCGTGCGCCTGATCAGCGGCGCGGTCGTGCTGGTGGTCCTGGTGGCGGCGCGCGCGCGCCGATGGTCGGCCCTGCGGGGCGGCGGGCGCGCGAGCGCGCTGGCCCTGTTCGGCTACGCCGCGCCTTTCACCTTCGCGTACCTGCGCATCGGCGCGGCGGTGGGCGCGCTGGTGCTGTTCGGGACGGTCCAGCTGACCATGATCGGCTGGGGCGTCGCCCACGGCGAGCGACCGGGCCGGCGGGTCTGGGTCGGGCTGGCGCTGGCGGCGGGCGGTCTGGCCGCGCTGATGTTGCCGGCCGCCCACCGGCCCGATCCTCTCGGGCTGGCGCTGATGGTGCTGGCGGGCGTGTGCTGGGGCGCCTATTCGCTGCTGGGCAAGGCCGTGTCCGATCCGCTGGCCGCCAACGCCCGCGCCTTCCTGTGGACCGTGCCCCTGAGCGTGGTGCTGGCCGCCGCCACCCACGCGTCCTCGCACCTCAGCGCGCCCGGCCTGCTGCTGGCCAGCCTGTCGGGCGCGGTCACCTCCGCCCTGGGGTACGCGGTCTGGTACCGGGCGCTGCGCGGCCTGAGCGCCACCCAGGCCGGGGTCGTGCAGTTGAGCGTGCCCGTGATCGCCGCGCTGGCGGCGGCGCTGGTGCTGGGCGAACCGCTGACCCTGCGGCTGACCGTCTGTGCCGCCACCGTCATCGGCGGCGTGGCGCTGGCGCTGTCCGCCCGGCGACCGGGGCGCTAGCGATTCAGTGGATTGCTGACGGTTGACCACCCCGTTCGGGTCGCAGGGTGGATCGGGCGGAGGGTACACCGATGGAGAGCGTTGCGGGCGAATCGCCGCTGGCCGAAGGAACCAAGCTGTCGTGGCTGGCCGGTATGTCGGGGCGTTTGCGGATCGACGTGGCGGGCAAGCCGGCGCGTCTGCTCGAGCTGCGCGACGGTGTGGCATCGGTGCGCCCGGCCACCGGCGACGAGCCGACCGAGGCGGTGATCGCCTGCGAGCAGGAGGAAACCCTGTCGGCCTTCACCCGCGGCGCGCTCAACCCGGTGGTGGGGGCCTTGCGCGGCGACATGGTCATCACCGGTGATCGCGCTTTCGCCATCAAGGTCATCCTGGGCCTGCAGGCCGCCATCCATCCGCCGCCCGCGTCCGCACGTGAGGTTCCCTCCCCCGAAACCTCTGCCCGGAAGGAAGGTTGAGCCATGCCCGCCGACACCGTGAGCATCCTGGACGGCAACGAGTTCGTGGTCAGCGACGGGCGGGGCGACATCGAGGCGACGCCCAGCAACAGCGTCGGTCTGTTCCGCGACGACACCCGGTTCCTGTCGCGCTGGATCTTGACCATCAACGGCCTGCGGCCGCTGCTGCTGTCGACCGACGACCTGGCCTACTTCCGGGTGCGGTTCTTCCTGGCCCTGGCCACCGGCACGGTCTACGTCGATTCGCACCTGTCGGTGCAGCGGCAGCGGGCGGTGGGCAACGGCTTTCACGAGGACGTCACCCTCATCAACCACGAGAACCAGCCGGTCAGCCTGACCGTGCGCATGGAGGCGGGCTCGGATTTCGCCGACCTGTTCGAGGTCAAGGACAAGCTGCAGAAGCAGGGGCAGCTGTACCGCCGGGTCGACGGCGGCCGGTTGACCCTGGGCTACCAGCGCGACCACTTCCGACGCGAGACCACCATCGGCAGCAGCGAGCCGGCGGAGGTGACCGAGGAGGGCTTCCTTTTCAACGTCACCATCCCACCGCACGGCCAGTGGTCGACCTGCCTGGACGTGGCGGCGGTCTCCAACCTGCGCGGGGCGGGCAATGGACAGGCGGCGCGGCCGAAATACGAGCACGGGGCCACCGAGCCGCGGCCCGAACTGGAGGCCAGCCTGCGCGAGTGGATGGCGGCCGCGCCCACCCTGACCTGCGCCTGGCGGCCGCTGGAGCAGACCTACCGGCGCAGCCTGGTGGATCTGGCGGCCCTACGTTTCCAGACCGGCGTGGTGCCCGGCTCGCTGCCCGCCGCCGGGCTGCCCTGGTTCATGACCATCTTCGGGCGCGACAGCCTGATCACCAGCCTGCAGGCGTTGCCCTTCGCCTCCGAGCTGGCGGCGGCCTCCCTGCGCACCCTGGCCCTGGTGCAGTCGCGGGTGTTCGATCCGTTCCGCGACGCCGAGCCGGGCAAGATCGCCCACGAGCTGCGCTTCGGGGAGCTGACCGCCTTCGAGGAGCGGCCCCATTCGCCCTATTACGGCTCGGCGGACAGCACCCTGCTGTTCCTGATCCTGCTGGACGAATACGAGCGCTGGACCGGTGACCGCGTCCTGGTGGCCACCCTCGAGCGGGAAGTGCGCGCGGCGGTGGACTGGATCGACAACTGGGGCGACCGCGACGGGGACGGGTTCATCGAATACGAGCGCCGTGCCGTCACCGGCATGGAGAACCAGTGCTGGAAGGACTCGTGGGACTCGATCGCCTTCGCCGACGGCACCCTGGCGCCCACGCCGCGAGCCACCTGCGAGCTGCAGGGCTACGCCTACGACGCCAAGCTGAGGACGGCGCGCCTGGCCCGCCTGGTGTGGAACGACGAGCCCTGGGCCCAGCGGCTGGAGCGCGAGGCCGAGCAGCTGAAGCAACGCTTCAACGACGCATTCTGGATCCCGCGGCGCGGGTTCTTCGCGCTGGCGCTCGACCGCGACAAGCGGCAGGTGGACGCGTTGACCTCCAACATCGGCCACCTGCTGTGGAGCGGGATCGCCGACGTCGACAAGGCCGAGAGCTGCGTGCGCCACCTGATGAGCGACGCCCTGTTCTCGGGCTGGGGCGTGCGCACGATGGCGGTGGGCGAGCGGTCCTTCAACCCGATCGGCTACCACGTCGGTACGGTCTGGCCGCACGACACCTCGCTGGTGGCCTGGGGCCTGCGCCGCTACGGGTACCGCAAGGAGGCGGCCCGCCTGGCGCAAGGGATCCTGGAGGCGTCCGAGCTGTTCCACCACCGCCTGCCCGAGGCCTTCGCCGGCTACGCCCGCGAATCGACCAAGTACCCGGTGGAATACCCCACCGCTTGCAGCCCCCAGGCCTGGGCCACCGGCGCGCCGCTGCTGCTCATCCGCACCTTGCTGGGGTTGCAGCCGGAGGGTGAACACCTGATCGTCGACCCGGCGCTGCCCGAGAGCCTGGGCCAGATGGAGCTGCTGGACATCCCCGGTCGCTGGGGGCGCATCGACGCCTTCGGGCGCGCGCGCCCCCACTGACCGGCGGCTACTTCACGGTGGTCGACGACTTGCTGGGGTCGTCGGCCGGGTTCAGGTAGTGGATGTCGAACGGCCCGTTGCCGTGGACCTCGACCACCGTCTCGCCCCGGGTCGAGGCCGAGTGGTGCATCTTGCCCGGCAGAAAATGGTAGGCGCCGGCCGCCATGGTGTGGACGTTCTCGGCGGCCTTGTCCCCCATCGCCAGCATGAAGTTGCCGCTGATGATGGTCAGCTGCTCGTCGTTGGTGTGCCAGTGGGGCGGGATCTTGTACCCGTCGGGCATCTTCAGCCGCATGGCGAACATTCCCTTCTTGCCGGGATCGCCGTGGAGGACCGCCAGCTGCGCCCCGGGAGGCAAGACCGGAGGCGCGGGACCGAACTTCACCTCCGCCGCCGACAGGGTGACGGCCTCCGAGGGCGCCGTCTGTTTTTCCGCTGCCCGGGTCGAACCGGCAAGTCCCAGGACACAGGTGGCTGCGATGATCAGTGGGCGTTCCATGGTCGATCCTCCCCGCCGCTGGCGGCTGTCTCCGCCGCAGCATCGATCGCCGCCGCGCGCGGCGCTGTCCGGTGGAGCCCGCAAACTGGCCGTCCGGGGCGGCGCGCTCAGGTGCGTGCCAGAGCGACGGGAGGATGCCGCTTCAGCTTCCGCTGCAAGGTGGACCGCCGGATCTTCAGGATGCGAGCCGCTCCCGAGATGTTGCCGTTCAGCTGTCTGAGGATCTGCTCGATGTAGCCGAGCTCGAACTGCGCCAGCGACGGCAGGGCCGGCATGCAGCCGGGGTCCTGCAAGCCGGGGGCGATCGAGCGAGCCAGCTCGGTGGCGTCGATCGGCTTGGCCAGACAATCATCGGCGCCCGCCCTCAGCGCGGCGGTGACCACAGCGACCGACGGGTAGGCGGTCATGGCGACGATCCGGCGATGGGGATCGCTCCGGCGTACCTCCCTCACCGGCTCGAGGCGCAGGCGCCCATCCGGGCAGACGTCGATCAGCAGCGCGGCCGCTTGGCCAGCCGCGGTCACGTCCGACACCGCCTCGCCGATCCGCACGTCGAATCCCAGCTGGCCGAGCGTGCGGCCGAGGGCGCCGGCGCGGGTTGCATCTTCACCGATCACCACGACTGCCGGCGCCTCCTCGTCCAGCGGGGCCCGTTGCCGCGCAGCCGTCGCGAGACCGTCACTCCCGATTCCAAATGCGTTCGCAACTGTCACAAAGCCGTTCTAGCGATCGCCGCGGGAACGAAAGATGGGGCCAAGTGTCCCTGTGAGGACGGCACGCCTGCGCTCGGGGCCCTGAAGTTCGATTGGGTACGCTCACCAGTTGGGCGGGTACTTCTTCAGCTTGCGCTGTAGGGTCGAACGCTCGATTCCGAGGACGCGGGCGGCGAGCGAGATGTTTCCATCCGTCGCGTGCAGCACCCGGCTTATGTATTCCCATTCGACGCGGGCGAGGGAGGGCAGGTCCGAGGGCGCGGGCTCGCGCGGAAGGCGCAGGCCCTCGGGCGCGCGCAGCCGGTTGTTGCAGGGAGCATCCGTCAGCAGGCGGGCCAGCTCGCTGGGCTGTACGGGCTTGACGACGCAGTCGTCGGCGCCGGCCTTGAACACGGCCACCGTCAGCTGGACGGACGGGTATCCCGTGAGGGCGACCACGCGCGGCCGGTCGCGCAGCTGCATCAGCTGCGCAAGAGGCTTCAACCGGGCGATGCCCTCCGGGCAGACGTCGATCAACACGTGGGTGGTGCCGGCGGGCAGCGCGGTGGGCGCCCGGGTGGCGGTGACGACCTGCCATGCGAGCGCGCGAAACAGCTCCGCAACCGCGGTGGCGAAGCTGGTCTGTGCGTCGACGATCAGTAGTCGGCCGGGGAGCGAGTCGGGGTAGAGCTCAGGCGGTGAAGTCACGATGGGCTGATTGCGTGGTGGAACCTCGTGACGAGGGCGCGCGAGGATTGACGGTTAAGGCAAGAGCGGGCAAGAGCGAATGCCACAAAGTGTCCCACCGCCGGCCAGGCGCGGTCGGGTAGCGTGAGAACATGAAACGGCGATGCCTGTCGGTCCTGGGTGTGTGGCTCGGTCTGGCGGTGGCGGCGCCCGATCCGGCCGGCGCGCAGCCATCGCCGCCGACGGCCCGCGAGCCTCGCCCCGGCCTGCTGTTTCGCGTGCAGGGGGTGGACCTCGCGGATGTGCTGAACATGCGCGCGCGTCCCGATCCCCGCAGCCCCGTGGTCGGCATCATCCCGCCGACCGGTCGAGGCGTGCGCCTGGCCGGCGGCCAGCGCGCGGTCGGCTCGGCCCGGTGGTGGCAGGTCACGTACAAGGGGACCGACGGGTGGGTGAACGCGCGTTTCCTGGTTGTCGACTCGACCCCGGCAGCGGCTCCCGACGCCGCCCCGCCAGAGGTGGCAAGCACGCTGGCCGAGGACATCATCTGTTTCCTGAACGAGCCCATTTGGCGGCTGGAGCTGCGCCGGGATGGCCGCGCCAGCTGCACGGACATGTGCCAGGGAGGAAGCGGGCTGCACACCGCCGTGGCCCCGGCCGCGGCCGGGAGCGGCTGGACCATCACGGTCAGGGAATCGGGTGGGGGGGAGTTCATGGCAGTCACGGTGCGACGGATCAGCAGCTGCAAGGACGACGTCTCCGGCCAGGTGGGCCGTTACGAGGTGACCGCTCGACGCCCACGCGGTCCCGCCTTCAAAGGATGTTGTCTGCCGCTCTCGTCGTGAAAGCGTCGGCGGGCAACAGACCCTGGGAAATCAGCCCCGACAGGGTGACGGCGCCGGCCTCGGGGGTGAAATCGCCGCCCAGGATCGCGGTCAGCACCTCGCCCACCGGCAGGCGGCGGAACTCGCTGACCTCGCCGTCCTTGTTTTCCGGGACGAAGCCCGCGGGCAGCCACAGGTCGTGAATGAACAGCCGCTCGCGGTGCAGACCTCCAGGCACCAGGTACTCGACCTGGATGCTCCTTCCCGCCTCCGAGCGGTCCACTTGCGCCGGCGCGAGACCGGCCTCTTCCCAGGCCTCCTTGCGTAACGTCTGCGCGGGATCGAGGCCCACCGCCACGCGCCCGCCCACCAGGGTGTCGAGCATTCCGGGATAGGTGTCCTTGCTGGGCGCCCGGCGTGCGATCCACAACGTCACGCCGGCGGCACCGCGGACGAAGCCGTTCGGTTGGGCGGCCAGGGTCAACACGCCGAAGCTGCGGGCGGCGGCTCGCTCCAGGCGGAACAGCTCGGGACCACCCGGCTGATCCGAGATGGCTATGCGTTCGTCGCGCCAGCCACGGATCAGGCCGGCGCTGGCCAGGGCCCGGGTGACCTGGTCCAGGGCCTCGGTGCGCCGCTGGTTGCTGTCCAGCGAGGCGCTCAGGGTCACGCCGCCGGGCTCGACCTGGAAAAACGCTGGCCAGCGGCGGATCTGCTCGGTCACCGCCGGCGCCAGCCAGCCGATGCCCGCGTGGCCGACTCGAAGGGGGATCAGACCCGCGCGCTCGACCGCGGCCGGATCGAGCCGCAGGCTGTCAGCAAACGCCTGGAGATCCCGGTGTCGAGTGCCCATCGTGTCCCCGCCCGATCCCATGATAGGTGAACCCCAGCCGCCGGACCTCGTCCGGATCCCACTGGTTGCGCCCATCGAACAGGACCGGCTGCCGCATGATCGCCTTCAAGCGCTGGAAGTTCGGTCGGCGATAATCGTGCCACTCGGTGATCAGCACCAGGGCATCCGCCCCTTCGGCGGCGGCGTAGCCGTTCGGCTGGTACCGCACCCGGTCCGCCAGCAACGCGCGGACAGCGGGGATGGCGACCGGGTCGCTGGCGGTCACCTCGGCCCCGGCCGCCAGCAGCTTCACGATCAGCACCAGCGCGGGGGCCTCGCGGATGTCGTCGGTGCCCGGCTTGAAGGCCACACCCCAC
>JBKPRZ010000553.1:0-11603 GCA_046734815.1 Myxococcota bacterium
GACCGACCGACCGACCGACCGACCGACCGACCGACCGACCGACCGACCGACCGACCGACCGACCGACCGACCGACCGACCGATCGACCGACCGACCGACCGACCGATCGACCCGGTCGTACCCGAACCCATCCAAAACCGATCGAACCCCTGATTCGACGACCGATCGATCCGGTCGAACCCGGTCGAGCCCGGAACCCAAACACGATCGAACCCCCGATTCGACCGATTCGACCGCGGCGAACGACAGTAGGACGATCGGGCCTCGAAGGCGGTGGTCAGGACTTCAGGTTCTTCTTGAAGAAGGCCACCGTGCGTTGCCAGGCGAGGGTGGCGGCGGGTTTGTCGTAGCGGGGGGTGGTGTCGTTGTTGAAGCCGTGCTGGGTGCCGGGGTACTTGTACAGCTCGTATTTCGTCTTGTTCGCCTTGAGGGCGGTCTCGAAGGCGGCTATGCCGGCGTTGATGCGCTCGTCGTTCTCGGCGTAGTGGATCAGCAGCGGGGCCTTGATCTTCGGGACGTCGGCGGGCTCCGGCTGGCGGCCGTAGAACGGGACGCCGGCGGCCAGGTCGGGCAGACGGGTGGCCAGGAAATTGACCATGCCGCCGCCGTAGCAGAAGCCCACCGCGCCCACCTTGCCGGTGCTGTCGGGATGCTTTTTCAGGAAGCCGGCGGCGGCGACGAAGTCCTCGCGGATCTTGGCCTGGTCCAGCTTGGAGAACAGCTCGCGCGCCTTGTCCTCGTCGCCGGGGTAGCCGCCCAGCGAGGTGAGGGCGTCGGGGGCCAGCGCCAGGAAGCCCTCCAGGGCCAGGCGCCGGGCGACGTCCTCGATGTGCGGATTCAGGCCGCGGTTCTCGTGGATCACCAGCACGGCCGGCAGCTTTCCCCTGCCGCCGGCCGACCGCACCAGGTACGCCTTCACCTTGCCCGAGCCCTGGGGCGAATCGTATTCGATACGGCTTGCTTTCAGCCGCTTGTCGTCGGGGGCGATCTGCTGGGCCTCGGCAAAGCGCGGGTTCAGGGCGTCCAGCAGCATGGCGGCGGTGACTCCACCGACGGCGAACCGGGCGGCGGCGTCCAGGAACCCGCGGCGGTCCAGCAGACCGTGGACGTAACGGTCGAACAAGCGCAGCAGCTCGGGATCGAAATCGCTCGCCTTCTTCATCATGTCCATCGCAGTCCTCCTTGAGGCTCGACCGGGGCTTTTGCCAAGGTCTACCTCGATCCGGCCGCTTCCGTGCATCCCGCGCGCGCGGGCGGCAATCGTTTCACGGGCGGGGCGGCGGGGAGGTGGCCCAGGGGGTCCAGCCGGCCTGGTGCATGAGGGCGAAGGCGCGTTCGGCCCACTGCTTGTAACCGGCCAGGTCGAAGTGGTGGTTGTCGGACATCGGCAGGCCGTCGGTGGGGATGATCAGCGAGCGGTGGATGTTGCGCTGGGCGATGCGCAGCTGCTCGCGCGCCAGCATGGCCTCGGGCGTGGTGGGGCTGAACAGGCCGGTGGCGCCCATCTCCCAGTCGCTCATGAGGAAGGGGATGTCCGGATCGCCCAGTTCGGCGCGCATCTCGGCGGCCAGGGCCTCGTGGCACTCGTGCGCCACCGGCAGCAGCGAGCGGTCGCCGAACACGTCCATCAGCACCAGCATGCTGAAGATGCCGCCGAACACGACCTTGCCCTTCAGCTCGCGGGCGGGGGCCATGACCGTGTTCCACAGCAGGCCGCCCCGCCGGAAGCCCTGGCAGCGCCCGCCCTGCGAGCCGTCCTGGCCGCGACCGATGGAGACGATGAAGGCGCCGGGCGCCATGGACAGCGCGGTCCTCAGGATCGACATGCCCGGGCCGGCGCGCCCGCGCGTGAGAAAATCGCCCGACAGCGGTTCGACCGCGGGCAGGAAGATGCCTCCGTCCAGGTACGCCCACAGCTGCGGGTGGGTCTCGTAGTTGAAGGGACGCAGCTCCTCGGGGGTGTCGGCACGGCCGGCCATGTTCGAGTGGCCGATGTGTAAAAAGACGATGACCTGCTCGCGCGACCGCGGCTGGCCGTCGATGACCACCTGATCGCCCGGCACCGGTCGGGCAACCAGCGCGTCGCCCGGTCCGCCGTCGGTTCCGGTGGCCGGAGCGGGCGGCGGCGTGCTGCCAGCCGTGGACGGCCCTTCGCTGAGGCCACATCCGGTGGCGATCAGCAGGGGCAGCAGGGATGCCAGGCCGCGCAAGGTTCGCACGTGTCCGCAGCCTAGCCGACGGCAAGGGGGGGATGTGGAGGCAAACCCGTCGGGGCGAGTCTCGGTTCCTGGTGCGGCGTTCGGCGGTCGTTGACCCGCGATGGGGCAGCCCCAATTTCACGCGGGAGGCGGGACATGACCCACACACATAAAGAGATGGAATCCTCCACCGGTTACGACCTTTCGACGAAGGTGACCGGCCGGACGGGCCCGTTCGCCGGCGGCGAGCGGTCGACCAGCGGCGGTGCGCTCACGCGGCTGTCGCTGCAGCGGACGCAGCGCACGGCGCTGGGGCTGGGCTGGTTCAGCCTGGGGCTGGGGCTGACCGAGCTGCTGGCGCCGCGGCAGCTGGGGCGCTTCATCGGCATCAAGCCGCTGCCCCACCGCACCTGGACCCTGCGGGCGATGGGGCTGCGCGAGCTGGCCGCCGGCGTGGGCATCCTGGCCCGGCCGCGCCCGACCGGCTGGATGTGGGCCCGGGTGGCGGGGGACGTGCTGGACCTGGCCCTGCTGGGGCTGGCGATGGGCGGCAAGCGCGCCAATCGCGCGCGCCTGCCCGCGGTGATGGCCTCGGTGGCCGGCGTGACCGCGCTGGACCTGCTGGTCGGCAGCCGGCTGACCCGCGCCGAGCGCCAGGGGATGGACATGGCGCGCGAGCGCTCGGTGACCGTGACCAGGGCGGTGACCGTCAATCGCAGCCGCGAGGAGATGTACCAGTACTGGCGCAACTTCCAGAACCTGCCGTCCTTCATGAACCTGCTGACGTCGGTCGAGGTGCTGGACGACCGCCGCTCGCGCTGGCGGGCGGAAGGGCCGCGCGGCAAGAGCCTGCAGTGGGAGGCGGAGATCACCCAGGAGCGCCCGGCCGAGCTGATCGGCTGGCGCACCCTGGAGGGCGCGCCGTTGCCTCACACCGGCGAGGTGCACTTCCGCCGGGCTCCCTCGGGACGCGGCGCCGAGGTGTCGGTGACCATGAAGCTCGAGCCGCCCGGTGGCATCCGCGGCACGGTGGCGCGGCTGCTGAAGGCGGTGCCCGCCTTCCAGATCGAGAACGACCTGCGGCGCTTCAAGCAGCTGATGGAGGTGGGCGAGGTGGTCTGCTCGGACGCCAGCGTGCACGTGGGTCCGCACCCGGCTCAGCCCCCCACGGACGACGAGATCGGTTGACCCAGGACGGGGAAGGAGACGAACGATGCATGCCAACTGCTGGATGGGCAAGAAGCGGGTTTCCATCGAAGAGGTGCCCGATCCCAAGATCCTCAACACGCAGGACGCCATCATCAAGGTCACCAGCACGGCGATCTGTGGCTCGGACCTGCACCTTTACAACGGGCTGATTCCCTCGATGCAGAAGGGCGATGTCCTCGGTCACGAGTTCATGGGCGAGGTCGTGGAGGTGGGGCCGTCGGTGCGCAAGCTGAAGGTGGGCGACCGGGTGGTGGTGCCCTTCCCCATCGCCTGCGGGGCCTGCACCCCGTGCAAGCAGGGCGAGTTCTCGCTGTGCGAGAACTCGAACCCCAACGCCTGGATGGCCGAGAAGCTGTGGGGTTACTCGCCGGCGGGGCTGTTCGGGTACTCGCACATGCTGGGCGGGTACGCCGGCGGCCAGGCGGAATACGCGCGGGTGCCGTTCGCCGACGTGGGGCCGCTGAAGGTGCCGCCCGAGCTGACCGACGAGAAGGTGCTGTTCCTCTCGGACATCTTCCCCACCGGGTACATGGGCGCCGAGATGTGCAATCTCAAGGGCGGCGAGGTGGTGGCGGTGTTCGGGGCGGGGCCCGTGGGCCAGTTCGCCATCGCCAGCGCCCGGATGCTGGGGGCCGAACGGGTCATCGCCATCGACCGTTTCCCCTACCGCCTGGAGATGGCCCGCAACAAGGCCGGCGCGACCGACGTGATCGACTACCAGGAGACGGACGTGCAGGACGCCCTGCGCGAGCTGACCGGCGGGCGCGGGCCCGACGCCTGCATCGACGCGGTGGGGATGGAGGCGCACGGCCCGGCGCCGGTGTATGCCTACGACCGCACCAAGCAGGCGCTGATGCAGGAGACCGATCGGCCGATCGCCCTGCGCCAGGCCATCCGCGCCTGTCGCAACGGCGGGATCGTATCGGTGGTGGGGGTGTACGGCGGCTTGATCGACAAGTTCCCGATGGGGATGGTGGTGAACCGCGGGCTGACCATCCGTGCGGGGCAGTGCCACGTGCAGCGCTACATGAAGCCGCTGCTGGGGCGGATCATGAACGGCGAGATCGATCCCAGCTTCGTCGTCACCCACCGCCTTCCTCTGCAGGAGGCGGCCCGGGGCTTCAAGATGTTCCTGCAGAAAGAGGACAACTGCGAAAAGGTGGTCCTCAAGGCGCAAGCCTGACCCCGCGGTGACAGTCCGGGGCCGGTCCGTGCTAGTTGATCTCCTTCGGGAGACAATCGCCGCCAATGAACCGAGCCCCCACTTTCTGCGTTCGGAGCCAGGCTCCGCCTGGCGCAGAGACCCGTCCCTTTCCGCGGGCGATTCGCCTGGCCTGGATCCGGGGAGAGGGCTCGGGGGAGGGGGCGCGGTCTGCCGCGCCCTCTTCCCCGGCGGCGAAGCCGCATGTCTGAGCTGCGCGTCGGCATTGTCGGCCTGGGATGGGTGGCGGGGGCGCACATCGAGGCGTTCCGGTCCATCCCGGGCGCGCGCCTGACCGCGGTCTGCTCGCGGCGGGCGCTGGATCCGGCGGAGCTGCAGCGGCAATACGGGCTGCCGCTGCGGGTGTACCGCGATCTGGGGGCGATGCTGGCCGACGGCGACATCGACGTGGTCGACATCTGCACGCCCCACCCCCTGCACGCCGACCAGGCGGTGGCGGCGGCGCGCGCGGGCAAGCACCTGATCATCGAAAAGCCCATCGCCCTGTCGTGGGCGGACGCGCGACGGGTGAGCGAAGCGGTGCGCGCGGCGGGGGTGCGCTGCTGCGTCTGCTTCGAGCTGCGCTGGAGCGCGCAGTTCACGTTGACCCGGGCGGTGCTGGACCAGGGACTGCTCGGTCGGCTGCACTACGCGGAGGTGGACTATTTCCACGGCATCGGGCCGTGGTACGGGCAGTTCGGCTGGAACGTCAAGCGCGACTTCGGCGGCAGCTCGCTGCTGACCGCCGGCTGCCACGCGATGGACATCTTGCTGTGGATGATGGACCAGCCGGTGGTGGAGGTGACGAGCTACGCCACCCGATCGCACGCCGAGGTGTTCGCGCCCTACGAATACCCGACCACCACGACGACGTTGTTGAAGCTGGCCGGCGGGCAGGTGGCCAAGGTGGCCTCGGTGGTCGACTGCCTGCAGCCCTATTACTTTCACACCCATCTGGTGGGCAGCGAGGGCAGCCTGCTGGACAACCGGCTGTATTCGCAGCGGCTGCCCGGGCTGGCCCGCGGCCGCTGGACCACCCTGGAGACGGCGCTCGTCGATTCGGGCGACGTGGCCGATCACCCCTACCGGCCGCAGTTCCAGGCCTTCGTCGAGGCGGTGCAGGCGGGCCGGGAGATGCCCCGGACGGACCTGGCCACCGCGCTGGAGACGCACCGGGTGGTGTTCGCGGCGGACCGCTCGGCGGCGGAGGGCCGTCCGGTGAAGCTGAGCGAGATGACCTGACCGTCCTAATCGTCGAGCATCGCGGCCAGCTTCAGCACCGTGTTCCAGTTGCGGGCGGTGCCGGGCGAGCCGAGGTGTTTCTCGATGAGGGCGGCGGTCAGGCGCGATCGGCCGATGCCGTCGGGGTAGACGAAGTAGGCGTCGCGGCCGCGGGCGCGGACCGACTCGCGGCCGGGGATGGCTTCTTGAAGGGCGGTCACGGCCCTGGCCGACAGCGATTGCTTGAAGCAGCTGACCACCAGGTGAGCCGGATCGGCCCTGGCCTCCTTCGGGAACGGGTTGCCGGCGATGAGGGCGCCCCACTCGTCGGCGGTGCGCACCATGATCGGTGTGCGCAGGCCCAGGCGCTTTTCAGCCTCGCGCTCCAGCAGCTGTTCCAGCTGGGCGTCGCTGCGGCCGTCGCCCTCGAACACCAGGTTGCCGCTGACCAGCAGCGACCGCGCATGGCCGAAGCCCAGATCGGTCAGCAGCGCCTTGAGGTCGGCCATGCTGACCTTGTTGGTGGGCCCCAGGTTCACCGCCCGCAGCAGGGCGATGCGCAGCTTGGTTTTCGGTTTCGCGGCCATCGTCGACGTTGCGGGCCCGCTTACCCGTCGACCGGTTCCAGCAGCTCGAGCCGGTTGCCGAAGGGGTCGCTGACGTAGACGCGCTGGTGGCCGTCCATGGGGGCGACCATCACGTCGATGCCGGCGCCGGACAGGCGAGACACCAGGGCCTGGAGGTCGCGCACGCGCAGGGCCGGGTGGGCCTTGCGCGCGGGGCGGAAGTTGGGCTCGACCCCCAGGTGGATCTTCACGGGGCCGTCCTCGAACCAGGCGCCGCCGCGACGGGCGAGGTCGGGCGGCTTGGGAACCTCCGGGATGCCCAGAAGGTCGGCGTAGAAGACCCGCGCCTCCGCCTCCCGGCCGGGGGGCATGGCCAGTTGTACATGATCGATCGCGACGATGGCCACAGCTGCAGCGTAGCACCAATCGGTATCAGCACGGCGGGACAACGCCGGCCCGGCCTGTCAGAATCACCCTTCTGATGGGCATCATCCTCAAGAGCGCGCGCGAGATAGCGAAGATGCGCGAGACCGGCAAGGTGGTCCACGCGGTGCTGGACGCGGTGGAACGGGCCTGCGTGCCCGGCACGACGACCGCCGAGCTGAACAAGATCGCGCAGAAGGCGCTGGCGCGAGCCGGGTGCCGTTCGGCCTTCCTGGGCTACGCGCCCGGCAGTGCGCCGCCCTACCCCGCCGTGCTGTGTACGTCGATCAACGATCAGGTGGTGCACGGGATCCCCCGGGCGGACGTGGTGCTGGCCGAGGGCGACGTGCTGGGGATCGATTTCGCCTGCTTCCTGGACGGCTATTGCGCCGACGCCGCCCGCACGGTGGCGGTGGGGGTGGTCAGCGCGCCGGCGCGACAGCTGCTGGACGTCACCCGCGCGGCGCTCGAGCAGGCCATCGCCCGCTGCACGCCGGAGCACCGGCTGGAGGACGTCGGCTTCGCCGTCGAGAGCTTCGTCAAGACGCACGGGTTCTCGGTGGTGCGCGACCTGGTCGGCCACGGCATCGGCCGGGCGATGCACGAGGCGCCCGAGGTGCGCAACTACGGTCGCCCCGGCCGCGGGCTGCGCCTGCAGCCCGGGATGGTGATCGCCATCGAGCCGATGGTCAACGCCGGTCGGCCGGAGGTGAGCACGCTGGACGACGGCTGGACCATCGTCACCCGCGACCACAGCCTGTCGGCGCACTTCGAGCACACCGTGGCCATCACCAGCGACGGCCCCCAGGTGCTCACGTTGCCCTGACGATCAATCTATCGAGCGCGTGGCGCAGCCGAAGGCCAGGTCGGCTTTGGCCTTGGGGTCGCCCTTGAGGGCGTCGCAGGTGGCGGCGCAGAGGCGGATGGTGGTGGGCTTACCGCCCTGGGCCGGATCGGCGTCGTAATACCAGCCGCCGGTGCCGGCGCGGCAGGCGTCGGCCCTGGCGACGTAGACCAGGTCGGTGGCCATGCCGGCGCCGCTGGTGACGGTGACGTTGACCTTCTTGTAGTCGAGCGCGCCCATGCGCGCGGGTGGGATGGCCAGCTCGCAGGGCAGCGCCTGGGTGCGCACGGACTCGAGCGCGGCCTGCAGGCGCGGAGCCGCGTCCTGGGCGCTGTCGAGCAGGATGGGCTTGCCGGTGCCGCCCGCCGCCGCCAGCCTGGCCAGCGCATCGCGCTCGGCGGCGGTGGCGCTGGCGCTGAGCACGCCGATGACGTACGTGGGCAGCGCGGGTGAGGCCTTGGCCGCGGCCTCCACCTGCGCCACGGCACCCAGCGGATCGTCGGGGGAGCAGGTCATCGGCGCCTTCTTGCCCTGGGTCACCAGCACGCGGGCGACCGGGCGGGCGCCGGGCGCGGCGATGCGCCTGGCCAGCAAGGTGTTGGTGCCCTGGATGGCGGCGGTCAATGGCGAGGAATACCCTGCCTGCACGTCGGTCAGGTTCAGCGCCTGCAGGAAGGGTCCGGCGGCGGCGGGCAACTCGCCGAACGGCACCATCAGCGCTTCGTACATGGTGGGGTCGCAGCTGTTGCCCGGGAAGTTGCACTTGCCCAGCACGTCCGCGCACATGCCGTCGGCGGCGCCGCCAGGGCAGGGCTTGCCGATCTCGTAGCAGGGCGTGTGCGAGACCGAACATTCGCCCACGTCGATGCAGCTGGAGCTCATGCCGCCCGGGAGGGTCTTGCACAGGTCGGCGAGAAAACACTGACAGGGCCCCGGCGGCATGCCGGTCGCGCAGGCCAGCAGGGTGCCGGGGGGCTTCCCGTTCAGCTGGCACACGCGCTCGCGCGTGCAGGAGTAGGTGGTGCTTCCGCCCAGCACCAGGTCCTTGTCGCGGCCGCAGTCGCGGAAATTGAAGCAGGGCTTGTCCAGAAAACCGAAGGGGACGAACTGCAGGCCCACGCCCAGGCCCACCGAGCCGGGGTCCATGACGAACTCGAACAGCGCCTTCTTCGCCTCCAGGAACTTGCTCTCGGTGCCGCCGGCGAAGGGCTCGTGGATGTCGGGGCCCACGTCCACCAGGAACAGCAGATCGGCGGGCGTGCGGCGGGCCAGCACCGTGTCGGCGGCGCAGGTGCTGGGCGGGGGCGGCGCCGCGGCGGCGTCGGGCAGGTCCAGGCCGGGCGGGCGGCTGGCGTCGGCGCTGGCGGTGACCGGGGGCGATGGGTGCAGCGGATCGAGGCGCTTGTCGCCGCAGGTGGCGCTGGCCATCGCGAGGAGCATGAACAGAAGGGGGCGCGTGGGTCTGGACATCGAATCTCCTGGTGTCAAAACGGTCAGGGGATGACCACCACCTGGTTCACCTTGCCGATGCTGGCTCCGGCCGGATAAGCGTAGGAGGCAAAGCGGGTGTACCAGGGTGGCAACGGAAAATTCGGGGGGCTGCCGAAGGGCGAGCCGGCGCCGGTGGCGCTGGTGCCCCAGCCCCAGACCGTGACGGCAAAGGGCGCGGCGCTGGACATCTTCTGGCGGCCGTTGTTGCAACCGGGAAGCGCGGGCTCCCAGCGGCCGGTGGTCAGATCGACGCGCGTGTACTCGAAGTCGCCCAGCGGTCGCCAGCCGCCCAGCGGGGCGGAGTTGCACGCGAGGCTGACGTCGGCGAAGGCGCCTTCCGGCCCGCGCTTGCGCACCACCACCAGGTTGGTCTCGGGGTAGGTCGGGTCGGTGAAGAAGACGTACGAGGAGAGAAACTGGCTGGTGGGCAAGACGTTGACGAACTCGGGATCGCCGGCACCGGCGAAGGCGTCGCCGCCGGTCATGTAGCCGCCCAGGTAGAAGGGGTGATCGGCGTCCTGGCTGCGCACCAGGAACGGTTGGGCGGTGGAAAAGTCGACGGTCTGCCCGCGGGCCAGCGCGCTGGGAGCGCCCGTGGGGGCGGCCGGCTGGTAGGTGAGGCTGGTGCCGTCGACGGCGCCGACCAGGCGCCAGGGCGCCGACTCCTCGCTGCCGGGCGCGCGGCTGCGGTAGCGGACAGCCGCGTACTCGTTGCCCAGCGCCTGGATGGGCGGGATCTGCTGGTGGCTGCTGTCGCAGCAGCAGACCGCGGCGGGCAGCTGCAGGCAGGGGGCGCCGCCGAACAGGCCCACCGGCTTGTTGCTGGTGACGATGCTGCCGGTGAGCTCCTCGGTGCGGTGGGCGATCTCGAGGTATTGACCGGCGCGCAGGCGCACGGTGCCCAGCGCGCCTTTCGCGATGGCGGGTACGCCGTCACCGGCGGTGACGGCGGCGGTTGGACGGACGGTGACCTCGGTGTCGTCCTGGGCGGCGACGACGGCGACGTTGCGGGGCACCGGCAGGTCGGGGTTGTAGTTATTCTGCAGGGCGTGGACCGCCACGTAGGCCTGGCCCCAGGCCTCCTCGGGCAGCAGCAGGGTGGCGGAGGTGAGGGCCGAGGAGCCGCCGCCGTAGGGGAACACCTGGTAGGCGATGACGGGGCGGTCGCTGGTCAGGTGGAAGGCGCGGCCCACGCCCGACAGCGGGGCGTTCTGCGGCAGGCCCAGGCGCAGGCTGGTGGGAACGTTGACAGTGGGGATGACCAGCCCCGGGCAGCGGGCGAAGGCCTGGCCGTCGCTGTGGGAGAGAAACAGGATGGCTACCTCGCCCGCGGGCAGCTGGGCATCGGATTCCAGCGGCAGGTATTGCAGGTCCAGGCCTCCGCCCTGCGGACGGCGGGCGGCCTTGTCCAGCGGCAGGACCGCGCCGTCGCGTTCCAGGCGCAAGGTGGCGGGGCGGGTTCCCGGATTGACCACGAACATCGCGAAGCAGGCGCCGGCCAGATCGGGCGACTGCGCGGTCATAAGCGCGTAGAAGCTGCAGCCGGCGTTGCCGCGCGCGCGGGCGGCGGCGGGGCAGTCGAGCTCGACGGTGGGCGTGGCGGGCGCGCCGGTGGCGGCGGCGTCGGGCAGGAACAAGGGCGGGGGCGCGGGCGCCGCGGCGTCGGCCACACCACCGGCGGAGGCGGGAGGCGGCCGATCGATCAGGTGCCGATCCCCGCATGCCCAGGCAGGAATCAGCACGGCGAGAAGCAAGCGTCGCGGCAGGCGCACGGGGGAAGGAGACGCACCAGCGCGGAAACCGGCTCAGTGCTGGGTTCCCGCACGGTTGCCGATTCCGACAACGCACCATGCGGGCGGCCGCGTCAGCCAACACGGCCGCGCCGGTGGAGGCAGGGGCGGGTTAGGATGCCCCGTTCGATCAGCCGGCGAAGCGCCGTCGAGGTGAACATGACATTGCTGATTCCCGTTCTGTTGCAGGTGCTGGCCGCCGAGCCAGCGACCGCCTCCGTGCGTTTCGCCTGCGAGACGCCCGCGGAGGCCGAGCCGGGCCAGTCGCTGCGGCTGCAGTGCACCGCCACGTCCGACCTGCACGCGGTGGCGGTGGTGATGCACCACCGGCCATCGGGCAGCGAGGTGTACACGGCCACGCCGGCGCTGCGCATGGACCGCCTGCGCTACCAGGTCTCGCTCTGCCCCGATTCGTTGACCCCCGGGCCGGTGCACTTTTACTTCGAGGCGCGCGACGCCGACGACAAGGTGGTCGCCTCCAGCGGCGACCTCGACGATCCGCACCTGCTGGTGGTGCGCGGTTTCCTGGGTCAGCCGGCGGCGATGGCGCGCGCGTCGCAGCCGCGGGCGACGGTGCACATCCGCGACGAGGACCCGCTGGCCGCCGCGCGCGCCGAGCGCGAGGCCGAGCGGCTGGCGGAGGTGCGCTCGGTGCAGCGG
>JBKPRZ010000554.1:0-7486 GCA_046734815.1 Myxococcota bacterium
GGCGCAGGGCCTGCGCGGGGGTCAGGCGCTCACCGCAGATGCCGCAGAACCTCGCACCCGGCTCGGTGGGGGAGCCGCAACTGGGACAGGCCGCCGGAAGCATGACCACCGTCCCCTCAGCGCTCCGTCGGTCCCGCCGGATCCGGGGCGGGCGGCGGCTGAGGTGGCTGGGCCGGCGCAGGCTTGTTCTGGGCGGCGCTGGCCGCTTGCAGGGCCGCGGCGGCGGCCTGCTGCTCGCGTTCGCGGGTGCGGCTGCGATCGCAGTGGACGAACGCTCCCGCGGCGGTGGCCGCCAGCAGCGTGACCAGGAGGAAGCTCAGCATGGCGTTGGCCTCGCCCGCCGCCTCGGCCGAACGCGAGCGCTGGGTGCCGGAGGGCGAGACCGCGATGGCCTCGTGGCCGCTGCCGGTCAGACGGATGGCCTCCTTGGGGACGGTGACCTCGACCGTGACCTTCTCGGCCAGGTCGTTGCGCACGCGCGGCGGCTCGGAGGGATCGTAGCCGGGGTCGTAGGGGACGAAGTCGACCAGCTCCTCCGGGCGCGGGTCGGGCAGATCGGGGCCGTCGAAGCGGGCCAGCACCACCGTGACGTTGTCGGGACCTTCGCGCTCCAGGGCGCGGGCGATCAGGCGGTCGCACGCCCGCTTGAGGTCGCGCTCCTCCTGCAGCACCAGCAGGATCTCCTCGTCGCTGACCGGGCCGTGCAGGCCGTCCGAGCTGACCAGCACCAGGTCGCCCCGGCGCAGCTCGACCTGCGACATCACCACCTCGACCCGTTCCTGCACCCCCAGCGCCTGCAGGATGATGTTGGCGTGCTCGAAGCCCTTGGCCTCCTCGGCGGTCATGGCCCCCGCCTCCATCAGCTGCCAGGCCAGGGACTGGTCCTTGGTCACCTGGGCCAGCCGCCCGCCGCGCATGACGTAGCAGCGCGAGTCGCCGATCTGACCGATCACCATGGTCCCGTCGACCAGGCCCACCGCCGTGCAGGTGGTGCCCATGCCCCGCTCGTTCTGGTTGTCGCGCGACTGCGCGAAGATGCGGTCGTTGGCTTCCTCGATGGCGTGGCGCAGCCGTCGCGCGAACGGGTCCCGGGTCAGCGGCGCCGCCTCCTCCAGGGTGCCGGCGATCACCTCCACCGCCATCTGCGAGGCCACCTCGCCGGCGGCGGCCCCGCCCATGCCGTCGCACACCAGGAAGAGGGCCCCCTTGGGCCCCAGCGGGATCGAGACCGGCTCGCTGCAGTTGCCCCTGCGGACGGACTCGCTGACGTCCGCGATCAGCAGGTTGTCTTCGTTGTGCTCACGGATCAGCCCCACGTCGGTCTTGCCGAACGCCGTGATCTTGATATCGGGGGGGCTATCCATGCAGGGCCCGGCAAAGGTGCATGGTCCGAGCCTCTTTCTATCCTATCTCGAAGCGGAGCAGCTCGTCGCCAATCCGGATCTGTTCGCCCGGAGAGAGGAGGTGCTGTCCGCGCAGGCGCACAAAGCTGCCGTTGGAGCTACCCAGGTCCACCAATGTGACACGGTTGCTGATGTAGTGAAGCTGGGCGTGCCGGCGCGACAGGAATTCGTCATCACCGAAGACGATGTCGCCCTGCTCGCGGCCCAGGGTCACCTCGCTGCGGGTCAGATGGTAGACGTCGCGGCTGGTGCCGGCGGCGGTCAGCTGGCGCAGGCGACCCCAGGGCGGCAGCACAGGCGTTCCGAAGAAGACCACCCCGTGCTCGACCGCGGGGCGCAGCGTCTTCTCGACCTCGTATGGAATCTCGAATTTCAGGACCTGCTTGCCGATCAGGAACTGGTCTCCGTCGAACAACTCCACCGGCTGACGGATGCGCACATATACGCCGTTGCGCACCTCCAGGGGCTGGACCACGTGTTGCCCGTTGCGGAACTGGATGCGGGCGTGGCGCGGCGCCATGTGAGGGTCCTCGAACGTCAGGTCTCCCTCCGTGCGCCCGATATCGAACTGCTCGACCTGGATCCGGTAGGTGTCCCCGTCGGTGCCGTCCCGGCGGACCGCGACCAGGCGGGCGGTGGGCCCATCGGCGCGCGGTCCCGCTGCCCCCATGCGGGGCAGGACCGGCGCGTCCAGCCGGTTGCCGCAGTTGTGGCAAAAGTTGGTGCCCGACGGGTTGTTGAAGCCACAGGCTGCGCAGGCCAGCTCCGCGGCCGCCGGCGAGTCGTCCCCGGTGAGGCTGGCCCCACAGAACTGACAGAACGGTCCCGCCTCGGAGTTGACCCCTCCACAACGTGGGCAGCTCGACATGTCTCCGACGGAAAGCTTAACGCAACTGAATCGCGGTGGTGAGTGTGAGTTGGACCGGGCGGGCCGGTGTCCGAGCGCCCGGCGGCGGGCTGGGGCATTGCAATTCGGTGCTTATCTTGCTAAAGGCGGCGGACGGGAAGCGGTGGGGGCCATCGAACGGTCAATTCACAGCAGCCTCGGGCGAATGAAGATCTCCAGCTCTATCCTGCCGTTCGCGACGGTCCTGCTGGCTGTGCTGGGCTCGGCGTGTGGCCCGCTGGTCGAGCAGGCGCCGTTTTCCTACCGGCCCGACACCATGGCCCCGGGTGACCTGCTGGGCCCCTATGAGGGCATCGTGGTCGATGCCGAGACCGACCGGCCCATCACCGGGGCGGTGGTGTCCGCCTCCTGGGGTTTCGAGCGTGGCATCGGCCTCATCGGCCCGACCGGCGCGCGCGAGGTGGTGACCGAGACCGGCGCGGACGGGCGCTACCAGGTGCCGGCGCTGGACCCGCTGCCCACCGGGGCGTCGATGCGCATCCGCCGGTTCACCCTGATCGTCTACCAGAAGGGCTACGTCGGCTGGCGCAGCGACCGGCGTTTTCCCGAGGGCAGCATCCGGCGCGACTTCAGCCAGCGGAACAACCGGGTGCGGCTGGAAAAGTGGCGGGACGGTCTATCGCACTACGAGCACATCGTGTTCCTGGGTGGGGGCCCGGCGGTGCGGACCGCCTTGGGCGCCGAGATGTCCAGCGGGGTGATGGAGCTGGAGGGTGGCCGGCCCGTCACCACCCTGCCGGGCGCGGGGCCGGCGGCGCCGGGCGCGCCCCAGCCGCTGGACGCCACGCCGCTGCTGTCCGAAGACGAGGTGCGGGCGGTGACCGGCTACGTGGGCGAGTTCGACGTCGGCCGACTGACCGACCTGCCGCGGACCGAGTTCTACGACAGCAAGCACTTCAAGGCCCGCGGGCAGCCCGAGAAGTTCGACGTGGCGGTGCGGGTCTGGCGGCTGCCCCCGGCGGGCGCCGAGGCGCAGTTCCGCAAGTTGCTGGGAGAGCTGCCCGGCGCCACGCCGGGCACCGAGATCGGCGACGCCTCGTTGCGCGCGCGCACGCCGGAGGTGCTGGGGCTGTCGTACGTGCAGCGTGACCGTGGGATGGTCGTCTCGATCAGCTGCGGGACCGGTCAATGTCCGGAGCCGGCGCTGCTCCTGCGCCTGGCCAAGCTGGTGGAGAGCCACCTGCCCGAGTTGCCCGCGCCCGGGGCCGCGCCGCCGGCCACCCCGCCCGCGGCGCCGGCGCCGGCGCCCCCCCCACCGGAGCCGAAGCGATGAAGCGCAGGCTGAAGAACCGGGTGGAACGCCGGGGCGTGGTCGCGCTGGTGCTGGCGGCGACCCTGGTGGCGGCACCGGCCGCGCGGGCCTGGGACCCCGCCACCACCCAGGCCGGTCTGACCCAGAAGGCCCTGCTGGCCTCCAGCTTCCACCGGGTGATGTCTCGGCGGCTGGGGCGGGCGATGGGCGCGTTCGAGTCGCTGGCCATGCACTCGCGCCTGCTGGAGGCGGGCCAGCGGCGCGCCTTGTGGGCGCGGCTGACCTCGCTGGATCCGGAGGGCGGGTACCGTCCCGATGCCGACGGCGTGGCCAGCGCTCTGTCCTGGGTCACCGCGGGCGCGGTGCTGGCCGAGACGCCGCCCGAGCGGGGGCGCAACCACTTCTTCGATCCGAGCAACGGCCGGGGGCTGGACGACGGCGGCGGTCTGGCCGGTCCGGTCCACGCGCTGCGGTTGTCGTTCGGCGCGGGCGGCAGCCTGCGCGGGCTGGCCACCGGGACGGTGTTCGACCTGACTGGCGACCCGTCGCTGGCCTGGCTGAAGTCGAGCAGCAACGACCTGGGCCTGCAGGAGTTTCTCACCCAGTGGGGCGCGGCGGTGGACGGACCGGATCCGTCGGCGCGCGAGGCGGCGCTGGTGCGCGCGCTGATGGCCCTGGGAGGCATCCTGGCGGCGCTGGAGGACGCGGGCGAGCCGGCCCACGTGCGCAACGACTTCCGCGGCAGCTTCCTGCAGAGCCAGGGTGGCGGGATCTCCGACGAGGGCTCGCGCTTCGAGAAGCTGGTGGCCGATCGCTACGGGCGCATCGGTGTCCCGGCGCCGCGCCAGCCGGTGCGCCGGCCGACCTTCGACAGCTACTTTCACGCCGCCGACGGCGCCGGGCTGGCCGACCGGACCCAGCGCCGCTTCTTCTCGGACGGCACCCTCCCCGAGGACGTGTCGGTCGACGCCGCCACCACCCCGCGCGACGTGGTGGAGGCGGCGCGGGCGTCGCTGAGCTACCCGCGGCCCACGGTGGGCCGGCTGGAGCTGCGCAAGCCCGGCCCGCAATACATGATGATCGACAAGCGGCGGGCGCTGGGCTACGAACGGCTGCCCGGGCGGGTGCGCTTCTTCCTGGACGAGCACGTCTACGGCGACGCGGCCGAGGCGCTGCTGCCGGAGGTGGCCAGCTACGCGGCCGGGATGATCGATCACCTGCTGCGCGGGGGGCTGTCGCTCAGCTTCGCCGGCGGGCAGGTGACGGTGGCGCTGGAGGGGGCGGCCGGCGGCAAGGCCGAGGGGACCTTGCAGCTGCTGGCCGAGGACGCCAGCGGCCAGCGCACGCCCATCGATGTGCCCGGCGGGGCCCAGCGCAGCTTTGCCAGCGGGACCCTGTTCCAGGTGGCGCTGCCGGCGGGCACCCGGCGGGTAGCGGCGGTGCTGCGCGGGAACGACGCCGGCGGACCCCTGGTGGCGGTGGGCGAAGCGCGCGTACCCTGAGCGCGCTCACGGCCGGCGGGTCGGGCGCTTGCCCGGCGCGGTGGTGACTGGCAGCCGGCGGCGCAGGGGAACGTTCCCTTCCAGCAGGGCCACCAGCTCGCGGGCGTCCCCCTCCTCGGCTTCGGCGGCGCGCTTCAGCTCGTCGATCAGGGTCGGGTGGCGTTGCAGCGCCTGCGCGCGCAGCTCGTCGGCGGCCGCACGCTGGCCCTGCTCGACCAGGCAGCGCATGCCCCAGGCCAGGAAGCGCGAGCCGGCCGGATCGCTGGCCGCGGCGGCGGCGGTCTGGAAGGAGGCGGCGGCAGGGCCGTGCTCGCCGCGGGCGTGCTGGATGCGGCCCAGGTCGAACCAGGGCCAGGGATTGGGCGGGTCCAGCTCGGCGGCGCGGGCGAAGGCCTGGGCGGCCCGGTCGTCGCGCCCCAGCCGCCGCAGGGCCAGCCCCAGCTCGTGCTGGAAGAAGGCCGAGCCGGGGTCCTTGCGGGCCGCTCGCTCGGCCTGCTTGAGGCCGTGCGCCGCAGTCACCTCGCCGCCGGGCTCGAAGGCCTCCAGCCGGAATTCACCGTCGGAGTCATAGAGGATCTCCTCGCGGGCGATTGTCGCTTCCAGCCAGAGGTCCAGGCTGGATCCCAGCAGCCAGCGCTCCTCGGCGTCGGGGCGGATTCGGTGCACGCGCGCGGAGCCCGGCCCGGTGTCGAGGGTCACCAGGTCGCCCTCGGAGGTCTGGGCGACCACCAGCTCGCCGGCCGGGGGCGGACGGTTGGCCTCGACAAGCGATCCGAAGAGGGAATCGCCCACCCCCAGGAGGACGACGGTCTCACCGAACAGATCGACGCCGTTGAAGGACCCCAGTAGCTCGGCGTACGCCGCTGGCAGCGCGCGCCCCAGTACCGATTCGGCGGCGGCGATCGCCGCCCGCGGGGCGGGGTCGCCCAGACGCACCAGCCCCTCGGGCAGGCGGCCGGCGGCCTCGCGCAGCGATTCGAAGTAGTGGGCCGGGCCCGGCGGTCGCCCGCGACGAGACACGAGCTTACTTGCGGGTCAGGCTGCGCGGCAGCTGGACCCCGCGCGTGCCCAGGGTGGCCGACAGCCGCGACAGCTTGCCCGCCACCTCGAACTGCCCGCCGCGGCCCTTCTCCGAGGACCAGACGATCACCGGCGAGATGGCGCCCTGGCCGGATCCGTCGGCCTTGGGCTCGCCGATCTCCAGCACCCGGAGGCTGCCGTCGGCCAGGCTGCCGGCACAGACCACCAGGTCGAAAGCGTCGGCGGCCAGCTCGCGCGCCTGGGGCGCCCCGCCCAGGGCGGGGCCGGCCAGCGCGGACAGGCGCTGGAGGGCGTCGGTGGCCGAGCGGGCGGCCATGGCGACGATGGTCCCCTCCTGGCCGAGCACACACTGTGTGAGCACGTCGGTGGCCAGCCCGGGGGCGGTCACCTCGACCACCAGGTAGTCGGGACGCAGCGAGGCGGCGGCCTGCACGATGTCCGAGACCCGCGTCTCCATGGTCAGCTTGACCCAGTTCGAGCCGGCCGGCGGGCTCACCGTTTCGGCCAGCGAGACCACCCGCAGCTGCGGCGGGATGGCGGCGGCGATGGCCTGCAGCAGCGCCTGCAGCGCGCGGCCGTCGCCCCCGAGGAGGATGTTGCGGCGGGTGCCGATGCAGGCCTCCAGAAGCTCGCGCGCGTCCTGGGAGAGGACGCCGCTGAGCGCCAGGTCGGACAGCGAGTGGCCCGAGGGGGCCAGCTTCTGCAAGGTTGCCGACAGCTCGGCGGCGACAGGCGGGAAGATGGCGGCCAGCCGCGCGTTCTCGGGCAGGAGCACGTTGACCACCCGGGTGTCGCCAGCCGGGCGGGGGCTGCCGCCGGCGGCCAGGTTGCGTAGCGCCGCCTCCAGCGAGACGCCTGCCGGCAGGTCGGTGGCCTCGCGGCGGCCGTTGCGCTCGATCTCGAGGTGCTGGCCGGTCACGAAGATGGCCGAGGCGCCGTCGGTGGCCATCTGCTCGCGCATCCAGGAGGCCAGACCCTCGGGGGAAGTCGGCATCGGCCCGGGCGCGGGCCGTCTTTCTGCGATGGCCACCGCGGCGGCGGCGGCCGGGCCGGGGCGCACGTCGTTGCGCGCCGGGGTGGGGACGCGCCGATGCGGACCGCGCGGCTCGTCCAGGGCGATGTCGGGGCGGTTGTCGTCGTCACCCAGCAGCGGGCGTGGCGACTTCAGCGGCGGGACCGGCAGGCGCGGGCGGGGCGACAGCGCCTCCTCGTCCAGGTCCACCTCGGAAGGCGGCGGCGGGGCCAGATCGGCCGGTTCCTCGCCCGGCTCGCCCAGCGCGGGCAGATTCAGCGGGCTGTCCCGTCGGGCGGCGGGAGGCGGCGGTGGCAGGTTGCTGCGCGCGTTGGCGCGCGCCTGGATCTCGGCCAGCGCGTCCTCGTC
>JBKPRZ010000555.1:0-2602 GCA_046734815.1 Myxococcota bacterium
TATAAGAGACAGCCGCCAGGGCGCGCGGGCTGGCCGGAGCGGTCACCTCGTGCGCCTCCGGCGCGGGCCAGGCTGCGGCCAGCGCCGTCGCCAGTGCGCCCGCGTCGGCGGGACGCGCGCCCGGCTCCTTGGACAGGCAGCGCAGGATCACCGCCTCCAGCGCCGGCGGCACCGGCGCGAAATCGGAGGGCGGCGGCGGGCGGAACGAGAGGTGGGCGTACTCCAGCTGGCGCCGGTCGCCCACGAAGGGCAGGCGCAAGGTGAAAAGCTCGTACAGCAACAGCCCCAGCGCGTACACGTCGGTGGCCGCGCCGGCGGCGCCGCCCGAGACCTGCTCGGGCGCCATGTATTCCGGCGTGCCGGCGCCCGGGCCCAGATGTGTGCGCTCGAGCGCCCGCCCGTCGCTGGCGTCGCGGCCGAGCCCGAAGTCCATCAGCCGCACCACCGGCGCCGGCCCGTCACCGACCAGGAAGACGTTTTCCGGTTTCAGATCGCGGTGCACCACCCCGCGCGCATGCATCGCCGACGCCGCGCCCAGCACCGCCTGGGCCAGCGCGCGCAGGCGCTCGGTCGGCGGCGGGGCCGGCCAGCGCTCGATCGCGTCGGCCAGCGTGTGCCCGGACAGCTGCTCCATCACCAGATACGGGCGGCCGTCGGCAAGCTGGCCCTGATCCAGCAGCGCCGGGACCGCCGGCGCGCCCACGCGAGCCAGCGCCGCCGCCTCCCGCTGGAAGCGGGCGCGCGCCTCCTCGTCGTGCAGGTGGCTGACCTTGATGGCGGCGCGTGCGCCCGCGGGATCGATCGCCTCCCACACCCCGCCGAATCCGCCCCGCCCCAGCGGCCCCAGCACCCGGTACCCGGGCACGGCGGGCGGCGCTTCCGCTGCTTCCCCGGCCGCGGCCGCCGGTGCCGCCGTCCCGTCGCGCGGGCAGCGCGCACCCGGCGCCAGCCTACGCTGACACGCGGGACATCGAGCCATCTTCACCCGATGTGGGGCAGCCGAGCATGTGTACCTGCTCGGCAGACTCGCGGCCCGGGTTGAGAGCCAGCCCCGGAAACCTGTACCTGCCTCGCCGATTCTGGCAACCTGCTTGCAAGTCCAACCGGCCGCGATGTCAGCTCTTGTCGACCACACGTCTGCCAGCCCCGCGGCGGGGCTGGCCGTGCATCCCGTCCAGTCGGAGATCGAGACGATGCGGGCGGCGCTGGCTGGCGCGTCCGACATCCGGCCGATCCGGGCCGGGCTGGCGGCCGCCCTGGCCCGTTTGCGGACTCTGTACCGGGCCCAGCCTCACCTGTTCGCGCCCGATTCGATCGCGGCCCTGCGCGAGATCGCGCTGGCGCTGGAACGGGCGCCCGGTCCGGACCTGTCCGCCGCCCAGGCGGTGCTGGAACAGACCTACGGCTATCAGCGCTTCCGGCCGGGACAGGAGGCGGTGATCGCGGCGGTGCTGGCCGGGAAGGACTGCGTGGCCATCATGCCCACCGGCGCGGGCAAATCGCTGACCTACCAGATCCCGGCGCGCCTGCTGGGCGGCACCACCCTGGTGATCTCGCCGCTGATCGCGCTGATGAAAGATCAGGTCGACGCCCTGACCGAGCTGGGGGTGCGCGCGACGTTCCTCAACTCCAGCCTGACCTACGACGAACGGCGCGAGCGCGAGGCCGACCTGCTGGCCGGCCAGTACGAGCTGGTGTACGCCTCGCCCGAGGGGATCGAGGCCCGCGTGGGCGACACCCTGGCGCGCGTGCGGCCCAGCCTGATCGCGGTCGACGAAGCCCACTGCATCAGCCAGTGGGGCCACGACTTCCGGCCCGCTTACCGCAACCTGGCCGGCCTGAAGCGGCGGTTCGGCGGGGTGCCGGTGCTGGCCTTGACCGCCACCGCCACGCCCGAGGTCACCCGCGACATCGTCGAGCAGCTGGCCATGGCCCAGCCGGTGCACGTGCGCGGCAGCTTCTACCGGTCCAACCTGCGCCTGACCGGGATCCGCAAGGGCGACCCCGGCGTGCGCACGCGGGACGCGTTGCTGCAGCTGGTGCACGCCCGTCGGGGTGACAGCGGCATCGTCTATTGCCTCAGCCGCAAGTCGGTGGAAAAGACCACCGAGCTCTTGCGCGGCATCGGCATCTCGGCGCTGGCCTACCACGCCGGCATGGAGCCGGAGGTGCGGGCCCGGGTGCAGGACGCCTTCCGCCGCGACGACGCCGACGTGGTGGTGGCCACCATCGCGTTCGGCATGGGGATCGACAAGTCCAACGTGCGCTTCGTGATCCACCGGGACATGCCCCGTTCGGTCGAGAGCTATTACCAGGAGATCGGCCGGGCCGGCCGCGACGGGCTGCCCAGCGACTGCGTGCTGTTCTTCTCCTGGGCCGACGTGCTGGGCTACGACCGCTTCAGCGAGGACCTGCCGCCGGACCTATCCCCCCGCCAGCGCACGCTGGCGCGCGAGATGTTCTCCCTGGCCGAGCGGGGCGGCTGCCGCCACCAGGCGGTGGTCGGGTACCTGGGCGAGAAGCTCGCCCCCTGCGGGGCGTCCTGCGATCGCTGCGCGGGCTGGGACGTGCTGGCGGGCCTGCCGCCGGTGAAGGCCGGACG
>JBKPRZ010000556.1:0-5638 GCA_046734815.1 Myxococcota bacterium
AACGCCAGCGGGCTGAACGAGTCCCGCTCGAACCAACGAATCGGCAGCTTCTCGATAAAAAGACCCGGCGTGGGTAACCGCGCAACCACCACCACCGCCAGGACCACAAGCAGCGTCACGGCCAGCCGGCGGCCCGGGTGAGCGAACGGATGCACGCGAGTAACATTACGTCACTCGCGGGGCCGCGCGGTGGGACTTGGGGGGCTCGACCGCAACGGCGTGATGCGCCGGGGGCGACGTGCTACTTGCGGGGACGGCCGAGGAAGTAGAAGGCGCCCGCGACGATCATCACGATCGCGAACATCAGTGCGCCGCTGCTGAAGGTGCGGCTGTGCGCCCCCGTCAGGGCGTAAAGGAGACAGGAAGGGAATGCGCCGCCGATGCTGGCGAGGATCAAGCGCGGCCAGGTCAGCGGGGAGCTGCCGGCGAGGATGGCGGTGGTCTCGGCCAGCAGCGGGATCGGGCGGGTGATGACGATCGCCATGGCGCCCCAGCGGGTCAGCAAGGCGTCGGCGCGGGCCTTCTCGGCGGGCGAGACCAGGCGCTCGAGCAGACGGCTGCTGCGGCGGCCGACCAGGAAACCGAGGGCCGAGGCGCCCAGGCTGCCGGCCAGTGACAGCGCGGTTCCGCTGACGACACCGAACAGCGCGCCGTTGGCGATCATGATGATGCTCGACGGGATCGGCAGGAATACGTCCGATACCAGCAGGGCGACGGAAAGCCCGGCGGCCAGGGGCCCTCCGCGATCGAGCAACGAGGACGGATCGCTGAGGACCTTCACGCCCCGCCATTCGAAGAGACCAAAGACCGCGAGAAACAGCAGCAGCAATGCCAGCGTGACCAGCCAGTACCGGCGCAACGACGCCGCGGTGGCGCGGACGGGGGATGGTGGGCTGCTCGCGGAAGCGCCGCGAGCGGGTGGACCCGAGCTTGGCATCGTTCAATACGTCGTCTTCAAGGCGCGGCGGGCGGCGCGGCGGTCGAGGGCGAGGTCGATGAGGCGGGTGACCAGGTCCTTGACGGGGAGGCCGGACGCTTCCCAGAGCTTGGGGTACATCGAGATGGCGGTGAAGCCGGGGATGGTGTTCACCTCGTTGACGTAGAGATCGCTGGTGCGGCGGTCGAGGAAGAAGTCGACGCGGGCCATGCCGGCGAGGTCGAGGGCGCGGAAGGTGGCGATGCTCAGCTCGCGCACGCGGCGGGCCAGGTCGGCGGGCAGGTCGGCGGGGATGCGGGTGGCGGCGCCGTCGGCGTCGACGTATTTGGCGTCGTACGAGTAAAAGCCGTCGCGGTGATGCACGATGATCTCGCCGGGGATCGACGCCTGCGGGTCGTCGTTGCCCAGGACGGCGCACTCGATCTCGCGGGCGTCGACGGCGGCTTCGGCCAGGGCCTTGGTGTCGTAGCCGAGGGCGTTCTGCAGGGCGGGCAGCAGGGCGGCGGGGGTCTTCACCTTGCTCACGCCCACCGACGAGCCGGCGTTGGCCGGTTTGACGAACAGCGGGAAGCCGAGCTCGGAGGCGCGCGCCAGGGCGGCTTCGGCCGAGCGGCGCAGCTCGGAGGCGGTGACCACCCGGAAGGGAACCACCGGGATGCCGGCCTGCTGCAGCAGGCGCTTGGCCACGTCCTTGTCCATGCCGATGGCCGAGCCCAGGTGGCCGGCGCCCACGTAAGCCACGTCGGCGAGCTCGAGCAGGCCTTGCACGGTGCCGTCCTCGCCGTAGGTGCCGTGGAGCACGGGGAACACGACGTCGTCGCGCCCCAGGATGGCGGGCGTCTCCATCAGGGCGTCGGGCTGATCGGTGCCGGGGTCGCGCGGCGAGCTGACCAGGCCGGTGTCGGGGCTCTCGGGGTGGACCGGGACGGTCAGCTCGCGGCCGAGGGCAGCGAGGCGCAGGTTGCGCGGGTCGCCGGTGGCGTTGAGCAGGTTCTCGGTCGGCTCGGTCCGCCAGCGGCCCTGCTTGTCGATGCCGATCAGCAGCGGCTCGAAACGGTCGCGGTCCAGCGCCAGGAACACGTTGCGCGCGGACAGCAGCGATACCTCGTGTTCGGCCGAGCGGCCGCCGAACAATATGATGACCCGGGTCTTCTTCATGATGGGCGCCGGTTCATGATAGCGCCCCCGGCCGCGGGCTGGCCCCCAATATCGACCGCGCCGTCACAGCACCGAGCTGCCCACCTCCAGCTGCGAGAACAGGAAGGACAGCTCGTCGGTGTATTGATCGATCGCCTTGCGCAGCGGCTTGCCGGCGCCGTGGCCGGCCTTGCTCTCCAGGCGCAGCAGGATCGGGCGCTTGCCGCTGGTGGCGGCTTGCAGGCGGGCGGCCATCTTGCGCGCGTGCATGGCGTCCACCCGGGTGTCGGACTCGGCGGTGAAGATCAGCACCGCCGGGTAAGCGACGCCGGCCTTGACCTGGTGGTAGGGGGAATAGGCGTACAGCCACTTGAACGCTTCCGGGTCCTCGGCCGACCCGTATTCGGGGATCCACAGCTGGGCGATGCGGAACTTGTGGTAGCGGAGCATGTCGGTCAGCGGAACGCCCGAGATGACCGCCCGGAACAGCTCGGGCCGCTGGGTCAGCACCGCCGCGGTCAGCAGCCCGCCGTTGGAACGGCCGGAGATGGCCAGCTTGTCGGGTGAGGTGTATTTCTCGGCGATCAGGTACTCCGCCGCGGCGATGAAGTCGTCGAAGACGGTCTGCTTGCGCGCCAGCATGCCGGCCTGGTGCCACTCCTCGCCGAATTCCGCGCCGCCGCGCAGGTTGGCCACTGCGTAAACGCCCCCGCGCTCGATGAACGGCGCCACCTGGGCGGCGAAGGCCGGCGTCATGCTGATGTTGAAGCCGCCGTATCCGTACAGCAACGTCGGGTTGTGACCGTCCCGGTTCAAGCCGCGCCGGTGCACCAGGAACATCGGGATGGAGGTGCCGTCCTTGGATCGATAGCGGACCTGGTTCACCTCGAAGGCCTCGGGGTCGATCGGCGCGGACAGGCGCTGCCACACCGAGGTGGCGCCTTCGGTCTCCTTCTTGTCCAGGTCGTGGCGAAAGATGATGGTGGGGGTCAGATACGAGACGAAGCTGAAGAACAGCTCGCGCCCGCGCGGCTGGCCGGACAGCTCGGCGGCGGTGCCCAGGCCGGGCAGGTTCACGTCGCGCAGCAGCTTGCCGCGCGCGTCGTACAGGCGCACCCGCGACGAGGCGTCTTTCAGGTAGCGGGCGGCGATCCGCCCGCCCACGAAGCGCACCGATTCCAGCGTGTCGACGCCCTGAGGGATGATCTCCTTCCAGCCCTCGCGCGCTGGTTTGCGTGGGTCGACGGCGAACAGGCGGTAGCGGGGGGCGCCCTCGTTGGACACGATGTACAGGCGATCGTCCAGCACGGCGTCCACGTGATAGATGGCCGGCTTGCCGGTGACGACCGGGACCGGCGCCGGCGGGCCCGCCTTGCGGGTGTCCAGCAGGTAAACCTCGCTCCGCGCCCAGCCCTGCCCCACCTGGATCGCGAGCCAGCGGCCGTCGGGCGACAGCTGCACGCTGGGCAGGTCCTTGAGGTCGCGGCCCTCGCCGAAGATCTTCGGGTCCAGCGCCGGGTCGGTGCCCATGCGGTGAAAGTGGACGCTGCGGTGGTATTTCTCCTCGCCGGGCGGGACCGTGCCGGCCAGCGGGTAACGCGTGTAATAGAAGCCCTGGCTGTCGGGCAGCCAGGCCACCGAGCAGCCGCGCGTGCGGGTGATGACGTCGGGGAGGTCCTCGCCGGTCTCGACCGCGCGCACCCGCAGCACCGATTCCTCGTCGCCGTTGCTGGAGACGCCGTAGGCCACGAAGCGTCCGTCCTCGGAGGGGAACCACCAGTCCAGCGCGCGCGTGCCGTCGACCGACAGCTGGTTGACGTCGACCAGCACCCGGTCGGCGGCGCTGGGCGCCGCGCCCGCCTCGCGCATGTACAGCAGCGGCTGGTTCTGCTTGCCGGTGCGACGGGTGTAAAAGTAGTGGCGCTTCTTCCCCTCACCCTTGACCACCGGCGCGCTCACAGCGCCGATCTCGTACAGCTGCCACAGCCGTTCCGAGATGCGCGACCGGTCCGGGACCGCGTCCAGCACCTTGCGCATCTGCGCGTTCTGCTTTTCGGTCCAGCCCTGGACCTCGTCGCTGTCCGATTTCTCCAGCCAGCGGTAGGGGTCGGCGACCTTGACTCCGTGCCACGTGTCCACCACGTCGTCGGTGCGCGTCGGCACCGGCGGCGTCGCGGCGGTCAACAACAAGAGCGCTCCGGCAACGACGGGTTCCCACATGAATTCACGCGTGTTGCGCACGATGGAACGGAGGCGCGGGTTTTTCAAGTCCACACCCACCCACCCCCGCTCCCGCACGCTAAACTAGAAGGGTAGTTTCCTTGAGACGGAGCACGGGGGCAGTCGGAGCGCGGATGTGGCCGCGGGTGGGCACGGTGGTCGTGTTCGCGGCGCTGTTGTCGGCCGCGACGGCCCGCGCGGCGAGCCAGCCGGGCGAGCTGCGGCCGCCGCAGGATGGCGAGGCGGCCAAGCAGCACTACGAGAAGGCCACCGCCGCCTACGCGCTCGGCAACTTCACCGAAGCCGCCCTCAGCTACGAGCGGGCGTTCGAGCTGAAACCGGATCCGGCGCTGCTGTACAACGCCGCCCAGGCGCACCGGCGCAGCGGCAACCGGCAGCGGGCGATGGAGCTTTATCGCAGCTTCCTGCAGGTGTTCCCGCGCGCCGAGAACCGGGCGCTGGCCGAACGGCACCTGCACGAGCTGGAACGGGTCGCGGTCGGCGAGCCGGCGGCGGTGCCCGCCAGCGCGCTGGCCCCCGCCCCTGCCCCGGCCGCGGAGGTGGTGGGCCGATCGCCGCCCGCCTCGGCGGGGCGACCGCTGTGGAAGAACCCCTGGGTCTGGGTGGCGGTGGGCGCGGCCGCGGTGCTCGGCGCCGGCGCGACGGCGGCGGCGCTGTCGGGGCGGGTCGATCCGCACCCGAGCTGGGGCGAGGTGGGACCGTGAAGGCGCCGGCGCGCGCGCTGCTGACCACCCTGGCCGTGATCGCGGCCTGCCACAGCACGGCGCCGTGCAAGCCCAACACGATCCTGCTGTCGGTCGAGCTCGGCGCGGCCGCTGATCAGGCGGCGCGCGTCTCGGTGCGCGTGACCGG
Organism: Myxococcota bacterium; assembly: GCA_046734815.1. GTDB lineage: Bacteria > Myxococcota_A > Polyangia > Fen-1088 > Fen-1088 > CAVYGB01. The sequence goes on from JBKPRZ010000556.1 coordinate 5,168, forward strand.
CCCCGGCGACGAGCTTCTGAGCAGCGGCGAGGTGGACCGCCCCGCCGGTCAGCGCCACGGCACCATCGAGGTGCGCTTCGCCCACGGTTATCCCGCCAACCAGACGGTGTCCATAAACGTGCAAGCCCGCCGCGGCGACCAGCCGCTGGCCAGCGGCGCGATGACCACGCAGCTGGTCCCGGGCTGCGCGGCGCTCAGCCTCAGCCTGGACGCCAGCGACGCCGGATCGGACGCGCCCGACGCCGGTGCGCCCGACCGCCCGGACGCCGACCAGCCGGACGCCGGGGCCGACGCGGGTGCGGACGGTGAAGCCGACCCGGCCGCTCCCGACGGGGCGTCCGCAGACGCGGGCGCCTCCGATGCCGAAGGGGACGCCGCCGACGGCGCCTGGCGCGCCGACACAAGCGTTGCGGCCGATGCGCCCACCGCCATGCCCGCGCGGCGCGTGTTCGTCACCAGCAGCCGGCACAC
>JBKPRZ010000557.1:0-6178 GCA_046734815.1 Myxococcota bacterium
GTCCTGCTGGGCGGCGGTGGGATCAAGGGCGGCCAGGTGGTCGGCTCCACCGACGCCGACGGCGCCCAGGTCGCCTCGCGCCCGGTGACGGTCCCCGATCTGTTCCGCACCGTCGCCCATCTGCTGGACCTGGACCCCGACAAGTCTCGTTCCTCGCCCGCCGGCCGTCCGATCAAGACCGTCGACGGCGGCGCCGTGATCGCCGAGCTGGTCTAGCGGGCAGCGTCAGCGTTCACGCAACGGGCGCACTCCCCGTCCCCACCCCCGTCCCCCCCGTCCTCGTCCTCGTCCTCGTCCTCGTCCTCGACTCCCGATCCGATCATCGGGAACCGGGGCTCAGAGATCACCATCGAGGACGAGGACGAGGACGAGTACGAGTACGAGTACGAGGACGGGGACCGGATACGTGTGTCGCGAACGGAGCACCCTAGTTCAGCGAGTGGGGCATGCCCAGGCGGAAGAGCGCGATCTGGGCGTCGAAGCTGCTCCCGGTGTCGCCGATCATCTGGTAGCTGCCGCGCATCGACCCGGTGGGCGTGGCGATCACGCACCAGCTGGTGTATTCGAAGGCCTCGCCCGGGGCCAGCACCGGCTGCTCGCCCACCACGCCGTCGCCGCGCACCTCCTGCACCTCACCCTCACTGTCGGTGATGATCCAGTGGCGGCCCAACAGTCGGGTGGTCTCCCGCCCCTGGTTGGCGATGGTCACCGTGTAAGCGAACGCGAATCTACGCAGGGTGGGGGCCGAGCGCTCGGGCATGTACGCGCTCTTGACCGTCACCAGGATCCCGTTGGTGATCGCCTGCGACATTCGAGGTTCAGGCTGCCAAAAACCAGCAGAGGGTGCAAACTGGGGCGTCGGAGGGACCGATGGAGCTCACCGCGAAGAAGTGTGTCCCGTGCGAGGGCAACGTGCCGCGGCTCGGACCGGACGACGTGGCCCGACTGATGCCCCAGCTGCGTGACTGGCAGGTCAGCCCCGACTACCGCAAGCTGACCAAGCGCTTTTCTTACAACGACTTCGTCGAGGCGATGGCCTTCGTCAACAAGATGGCCGACCTCGCCGAATCCGAGGGGCACCATCCGGACTTCACCGTGCACTACAGCGTGGTCGACGTGACCCTGTGGACCCACGCCATCGGCGGCCTCTCGGACAACGACTTCATCCTCGCGGCGAAGATCGACAAGATCGAGGGCGATAGCATCAAGGGGCGCTGAAAGCGGGCGCTCACCCGCGCCGGCCTCACTCGCGCCGGCTGGCTTCTTCGCGCTGGCCGATTTCTTCCAGCTCGCGGCGGATGCGCACCCAGTCCTCGGACGGGACCCGCAGCCAGGCAGCCACCACGTCCGGATCGAACTGCGTGCCGGCGTAGCGCTCGATCTCCATCCGGGCGACCTCGTACGCCCGCGCCGCCCGGTAGGGCCGGTTGCTGGTGATCGCGTCGTAGGTGTCGACCACCGCGAAGATGCGCGCCCCCAGGCAGATGTCCGGGCCGCGCAGCCCGCTGGGGTACCCCGAGCCGTCCCAGCGTTCCTGATGGTGCAGCGGGATCAGGCGGGCCCGTTCCAGGAACTTGATGTCCTTGAGGATGTCGAAGCCCAGGGCGGGGTGGCGCCGCATCTCTTGCCACTCGGTCTCGTTGAGCGGCCCCGGCTTCAGCAACACGGCGTCGCGCACGCCGATCTTGCCGATGTCGTGGAGCATGGCGCCCCGTTCGATGTCGTCCAGCTCGCGGCCGACCACCCCCAGCGCCTCGGCCAGCCGGCGCGCGTACAGGCCCACGCGCCGCGAGTGCCACTGCGTCTCCGAGTCGCGCAGATCCAGCGCCGAGACCAGCCCGTTGAGCAGGTTGTTGGTGCGTTCCTCCACCAGCCGGTCCAGCTCGCGGTTGATGTCGGCCAGCTCCTCGTTCTTGCGGCGCAGGGCCTCGGTCATCTCCGCGTTCTCGCGCAGCAGCCGCGCGTGTTCGGCGGCGGCGCGCACGGCGGTGACCAGCTCGCTGGTGTTCCAGGGCTTGGTCAGCAGGCGATCCACGCCCACCCGGTTGATGGCCGAGATGGCCGAGTCCAGATCGGCGTAGCCGCTGACCAGCAGGCGGCGGGCTTCGGGCCGCTTGGCCCGCGCCGCCGACAGGAACTCGATCCCGTCCATGGCCGGCATGCGCAGATCCGACACGATGACGTCGAAGCTCTGCGATTCGATCAGCGTGGACGCCTCCAGCGCCGAGGTGGAGGTGGTGACCGACACGTCGGCGGCGCTGACGAACATCCGCACGAAGGCCCGGCACAGGCTGGGCTCGTCATCGACGTAAAGCACCCGCACCGCCGGTAGCGACGAAGGTCGCTCCGTATTGACAGGCGCCGCCGCCGACGCGCCTCCGCTCATCCGGGAGCTACATCGGTGCTCGTGGCCCGGCCCTTTAGGCGCCGGCGGCTCGCCGAAGCTGTGGGTGTCGCCGCGGGGAAGGTGTAGGGCCTTGTCGTTCCCTGCAGGATCTTCAGGTGGTGTTGAGCCAGACCGAGGGATGCGAGATAATACCACCGAGTTTTTCCTGTCTGTGATCCGTTGGCGCGCCACTGAGCTATTTGCCGCGAATGTCGACTGAAGACCGTCGACCGCCTGTCACCGCAGCGGACCGGCCGGAGGAGCTGGCGCTGGAGCTGCGCCTCGAGCGCGACGCCCTTCGCGAGACCCTGGACGTCATCGACGACAGCTTCTACCTGTTCGACGAGCGCGGCATCCTGCAGATGCAGAACGCGGCCGGCGCCCGGCTGCGCACCGACACCGCCGCACCCGCCGACTGTCCCGGCAGCGCGCTCTACTTCTTCGAGGGCAGCGACGGCATCGGCGAGCGGACCCTGGACCAGATCCTGGTGCTCCTCGCTGCCGACGCGATCGCGCGCCAGCAGGACGCCGACGGGGGCCTGACCCGCGGCGGCCGCCACTTCGAGGCGCGGGCCCACCCGGTGGCGGGGCGGCGGGCGCTGGTCTACGTCCGCGACGTCACCGAGGGCCGCGACACCGAGGTGCGCCGGCTGCAATCGGCCAAGCTGGCGGCCATCGGCATGCTGGCGGCGGGGATGGCCCACGAGATCAACAACCCCGCCTCGTTCGTGCTGGCCAACACCGAAGCGCTGGGCAGCCTGCTCAGCCTGCTGGATGAGAAGCTGCGGATCGATCCGGCCCTGGCCCGCCGGCTGGGGATCAAGGACCTGCTGTTCGAGGCCCAGGCCATCGTCCAGGAATCGAAGGAGGGCATGGCCCGCATCCAGCGGATCGTGCGCGACCTGCACTCGTTCTCCCGGGTGGAAGACGATCCCGAGGGCTTCACCGACGTCAACTCGGCCATCGATTCGGCGCTGACCATGCTGCGCAACGAGCTGCGCTACCGCGCCCACGTCGAGCGGCGGCTGGCCGCCACCCGGCCGGTGCGCGGCAGCTCCGCCCGGCTGGGCCAGGTGATCCTCAATCTGGTGGCCAACGCCGCTCAGGCCCTGCCCGAGGGGCAGAGCAAGCGCAACCGCATCGTCGTCCGCAGCTACGACCTGGGGCCAGACATCGTCATCGAGGTGGAGGACAACGGCCCCGGCATCGCGCCCGACGTGATGCCGCGGATCTTCGACTCCTTCTTCACCACCAAGCCGGCCGGGGTGGGCACCGGCCTGGGGCTGTCGATCTCGCGCGAGATCGTCCGCTCGGGGGGCGGCGAGATCAGCGCTGAGAACGGTCGCGCTGAAGGCGCCCTGTTCCGCGTGCGGCTGCCCGCCGCCTCGGGGCCGGCGGGCACCACCCGGGTGGCCGGCCCGCTGCCGCAGCGACGGCGACACCGCCTGCTGGCCATCGACGACGAGGTGCTGCTTCTGAAAGCCTATCGCCGCATGTTGATCGATCACCATGACGTCGAGCTGGCCTACAGCGCCGCCGAGGCGCTGGAGCTGCTGGAGAGGGACCGCGTGTTCGACGTGATCCTGTGCGACCTGCAGATGCCGGAGATGTCGGGGGCCGAGCTGTACCGCCTGGTGGCGGACCGCTGGCCGGGGCTCGAGCAGCGCTTCATCATCATCACGGGCGGGGCCTTCTCGTCGGAGGCGCGGCGGTTCCTGGAGGAGGGCGCGGTCACTTGCCTCAACAAACCCTTCCAGCTGGGCGAGATCCTCGAGATCATCGACCGCCGTGTCGCCTTCGTCAGCCGCCCCTGATCGCCGTCGTGTCCTGGTCGCCGCCGCCCTGATCGAACAGGGCGGCCGCGTGTTGATGTCCCGCCGCCGCGCCGACCAATCCTTGCCCGGTCTGTGGGAGTTCCCGGGCGGCAAGATCGAAGCGGGCGAATCCCCCACCGCGGCGCTGGCGCGCGAGATCGACGAGGAGCTGGGCTGCACCGTGCAGGTGGGCTCGATCTTCGAGGTGGTCTTCCACGCCTACGAGGCGTTCGACCTGCTGATGCTGGTCTACCGCTGCCAGATCGTCGCCGGGACGCCCAGCGCCCGCACCGTGGCACAGGTCAGCTGGTTCGAGCCCGCAGCGATCCCGGCCTTGCCTCTGCCGCCGGCGGACCTTCCGCTGGCGCAGCGGCTGGCCGGAGAGGCCGCTCAGCGCAGGAAGTAGAAGGCCAGCCCGGCCAGCACGGCCACGGCCGCCACGGCGGGCACCAGCAGCGAGCGGGAGGAGCCCCGGCTCGGCGCGGGACCGTCGCTCTCGTCGGCCACCTCGAGCAGGGTGACGGCAAAGCTCTGGCTGCTGAAGAAGGCCTGGATCTTCTGGATCAGGTCGTCGTAGGGCTCCTGCTCGAAGGGCAGGTTGGCGCCCTTCCAGCGCTGGCTGTAGGTGCGCGCCACGTGCCGGTAGCTGCGCAGCTCGGCGCGCTTCTCGACGGTGTTGGCGCTGCCGATCACGATGGTGTCGCCGCCGCCCTCGGGGATCAGCGAGACGTGCTGCAGGGCCTGCTTGCCGCCACCGGTGGACGGGCCGTCGGGGGCTGCCAGCTGGGGCAGGTAGGCTGGTGCCGTACCCAGGCGGTGCTTGGAGGTCAACGCCTGAAACATCGCCGCCAGCCCCAGCGCCTGTGACGCGAAGATCGTGTGTTTGGGTACGCTCATGGCCTCGGGTCCCGTCCACTCGATCGACGGGTGCGCGAGGATTCTGAAGGCTCCGGCCGGCGCAGCAGCAGCGGGCGGCGATCGTCGCCGGCAAGCACCAGCTTCAGCCCGGGCGTGCGGTAACCGCCGCCATCGGGGTCGACCGTGCGCGCCAGGCTGCCCAGCACCTCGACCTCGTCGCCCTCCGCGATGGTCTGCTCGTGCAGCTGGCGGACCGGACTCAGGTGGCGTTCCAGGTAGCGGGCGCCGTCCAGCGCCAGCTCGACCACGTCCTCGCCGACCAGCAGCCGGCAGCGGGGCAGGGCGTGCACCTCGGTCCAGCCTTCCCGGCTCTCGCGACCGCGCACCAGCCCGGCGTAGCAGGCGAGCACACAGCCGACGCGGCCCGAGGCGCTGACGAAACCGGGCCCCGCGAGCACACGCCCGCGCAGGCGGAGCGAGCCGCCCGCGGTCGCCGCCGTCGATCCGGTCAGCGCGCCGGTCAGCGATCCGGTCAGCGCGCTCGTGCGGCCCAGCCGGCATCCGTCCGCTGCACGACGGAGGCGGTGGCGCAGGCCGTCCTGGCAGAGCCCGGCCTGGCGCGCCAGCCGCCTTCCCGCGGTGAGGGCCAGCCAGGGCGAGAGCCACAACATGCCCACGAAGGCCAGCATCCCGCCCGACGGTCCCGAGATCAGCGAGAACGTCCAGACCGCCAGCGGCAGCAGCGCCGAGACCACCACCAGCTTGCCGATGGCGACGCGGCTCCACACCGGGCGGCCCTCCAGCAGCAGCGCCCCTTCCGGCAGGGCAACCAGGCGCGCCCGGCCGCAGCCGGCCGCACCCGGCTCGAATGTTGACGAGGTCAACACGCTGAACCAGCCTCTCCGACTCGAGAGGCAAGTATGCCAGGAAGGCCGGCGCGCGGCCGCGTGAGACTGCTTTTCTCAGGTGTCCACGGGGGCGTCCGTCGGGCCCGCGTCGGATGCATCGGCCGCGCCCGCGTCGGGTGCCGCGCCCGCGTCGGGTGCCGCGCCCGCGTCGGAGGCGTCGGCGGCCCCCGCATCGGCGCCATCCGCAGGCGCACCATCCGGGGGAGCATCGA
>JBKPRZ010000558.1:0-3523 GCA_046734815.1 Myxococcota bacterium
CCCCAGCTCCGGCCCCGGTGGCCCCCCGGCCATCGTTCCCGGAGCGGTCGCGGGCGCCGTCGACGGCGAACCCTCCGACAGGTGACCCGCGCCTGGCGTCGGCGCCGGTGGCGCCATCGGCGAGCGGGCCGGCTCTGCCGGGGCGCGGGCGGCTTCGGCGTTGCGGGCCTTCAGGTCCTCCAGCTCGCGGATGAAGCCGCGCACCTCCTCGCGCTCGGCGCGGCTGATGTTGCGGCCGCGCAGCAGGTATTCCTGAAAAGCGCCGATGGCGCGGTCGGGGTCAGGCAACCGCTGATAGCAGCGCCCGATGTTGCGCAGGTAGATCGGGTTGCTGGTCTGGGCGTAAAGCCGTGCGAGGATCTCGATCGCCTCGGTGTAGCGCCCGGCCGCGAACAGGCGCTTGGCCTTCTGGTCCAGCGTCTCGTCCCCCGCCGCCTCGCCGTCCTCCGCGCCGCCCGCCCCGCGCGGCTCGGCCCGCAGCGGCCCGGCCCCGATCGCCATCAGCAGAACCGCCCCGGCGAGGGCCGACGCCGACAAGTACGACGTTCTCCGACGCGTTGGACTCACGATCCCAACGCATCGGCAGCTGCCCGCTCCGGCTTTCGCCGGCGGGCGCCGGCTTCACACCGGCGGTGACGGTCCGGCGGCGGCGCGCGCCTCCTCGGCGGCGGCCGCCCCCGGCCGGACCAGGCCGTGCGCGACCGTCAGCTTCATGGCCACCGCCATCACCCCGAAGATCAGGCTGAACACCTCGGACACCACCGGCACCGGCCGGGTCTTCAGCGACTTGTCGAGCAGCCCGTACCAGCGGCACTCCGACTCGTAGCCGCCGACCCACATCCCGTTGACGTTGAAGTTGGTGACCTGCTGGTGCCCCTCGACCGGGTCGTCATAGGAGACCGCCACGAAGGTCAACAGGCCCAGCAGCAGCAGCTGCACGATCATGGGCCCGGCCCAGCGCGATCGGGTCTGCCAGCTGCGGCGCACCCCCTGCCGCACGCTGCCCCAGTAGGTCAGCCGCGGGTCCAGGGCCGCCAGCAGCAGCGCTCCCGTGCCCAGGTTGAGGACCAGGGTGAACACCACGATGCCGATGGTCATCAAGAACATGTTCGGACGGGGTGTCGACATCGTGGCGACGATGGCCCCGCCGATCATCAGCAGCATCGCCCAGCACAGTGATTCCAGCCCCGCCATCCGCCAGAACCAGCGCCGCACCTCCAGCAGCGCGGCCCCCGGGTCGCACCGCCCGCGCCCGACCGTCTCGCGGATCAGCAGCGTCTGCCAGGTGTCGTGCACCACCGCCAGGAACACGCCGATCAAGAAGACGACCGACAGCGAAAGGCCGAAGCTGGCCAGCGGCAGGCCGGGGAAGTTCAGCAGCGGGGCGGTGAGCAGCGGGACGGTGCCCAGCAGATCCAGCAGCGCCACCGCCAGCAGGTACAGGCCCAGCGGCACCAGCAGGCCGGGATGGCGCCACAGGTCCCGCACCCCGCGCGGCATGGACACCGCCATGGCCAGCAGCGCCACCGGCGCGAGGATCGCCAGCATCAGGAAGCCCGAGCCCTGCCGCGGGGCCAGCGGGAAGGACATTCCCAGGGCCAGGGTCAGGCTGCCGACCACCCCGACCAGGGCCAGCCGTCGCAACGTGCGGGCCAACATGGCCGGGGTTACTTGGCTGCGGCCGCCTTCGCGGCGGCGCCCGGCGAGGTCCAGCGGACGACGTAGTAGGTGGCGGGCGTCTGGCCGACGTTCTTCACGCCGTGCAGCTGGTTGGAGGCCTGGAAGATGACCGACCCCGGCCCCAGCTTGCGCGTCTTGCCGTTCTGGAACGCTTCCAGAGTCCCCTCCTTGATGATCACCAGCTCCTCGGCCTGGTGCTGGTGGGGCGGGTGGGGAGCCTTGCCCACGTCCAGGTGGGTGACGTGCATTTCCAGCTCGTCCAGCGTGGCGGTGGGCGACTGGAAGATCCGCCGCGAGTTGCCCTTGGCCGCCGCCTCGATCTCGTCCCAGGTCATGGTGCTGGGCCCCAGCAGCGCGGGCGCCGAGCGGGCCAGGGTGGAAACGGCGATGCCGCATCCGAAGGCGATGGCGGCGATGCAGGCAACGGAGCCGGGCTTCATCATGGACAACCTCCGGGGCGGGTTTGGGGGGGCCCAGTATAAGCAGAGTCCGGGCGTTTGCGCCTACCCCCTCGGGCCAACCCCGCAGGCAGAATCGGCGCACGTGTCGCGTCGGGGATTCGGGCTTCCTCCGACGGTTCCGGGTTGGATGGAAAAACCGTACGCCGACGTCGAAGCTGCCAAACCGCTGTATGGGCGCGTGCTTCAGCCGGCCCCGGATCTTCCGGTGTACGGCCGGGCCTGATAATGTCCTGCGCCTCTGCAAGCGGAAGCAACCCTGTCGGAAGTGGAGGTCATTAGATGAAGCGAGCGATCATGTTGGCCACAGCGTTTCTGTTTCTGCCGGCGGCCGGCGCCCGGGTGTGGGCAGCCGACAAGCCCGACTGTTCGGCGCAGAAGACGGCCGTGGATGAGGCCACTGCGGCCGCGAAGGTCAAGCCCGACCTGTCCAGCTGCAAGGAAATGAAGGGCAAGGAGAAGAAGGACTGCGAGATGCCGCTCAAGGCGAAGGCGAAGGAAGATGCCAAGATGGCCAAGGACAAGGTGTCCGAGGCCAAGAAGGCTCTCGCCTGCTGCAACAACCCGAAGAAGAAGGGCTGCTCGTAATCTCGTGATGCCGGCGCCGCCCCGTGTCCATCGTGCAGATGGGCCTGATGGGCGCGGGCGGCGCCCTCACAGCCCCGGCTGGGTCCCGCTGGCCAGCTGGGCGATCTCCCGCGCGCCCAGCGCGCGGTCGTAGATCAGAAGCTCGTCGACCGCGCCGTCCAGCTTCTGGTCGACGAAGGTCGGGTCGGGCCCGTTGACGGCCGCGCCGACCAGCAGCGGGTTGTCGAACCGTCCGTCGGGATCGACCGCGCCCGGGTGCCGGCCGGTGCCCGCGCCGCGCGCGATCTCGGTCCCGTCGACGTAGAGGTGCACGGTGCCGTCGGCCTCGCCCACCGCCGCGACGTGGAACCAGCGGTTGTAAAGCGGCGGGATCGGCGCCATCAGCCGCCCCCAGGTGCGGCTCGAGAAGATCAGCCGCTTGCCGATCAGCCCGAGGTAGAGCTCGTCTTCGCTTCCGGTGCCGTGCTGGCGCGAGACGATGGTGCGCAGGTGCTTCTGCGCGCGCGCGTGCAGCACCCAGCCGCTGACCGTGATCTGGTCGGTGATCCGCCGCAGCCCCGGGCCGGCCGGGCACTCCAGCCAGCCGCCGCCCGACAGCCGCAGCGCCTTGCCCAGGGTGCCGTCGATCCAGTCGGTCGAGTCGATCCGGCGCAACGAACACTCGCTGCCGGTGCCCGAAAGGTCGCGGGCGGTGGCGGCGCCGCGGGGCTCGTCGAAGCGCAGGTAGGCGGCCACCCCGGCGGCCAGCGCCTCCGCGGCCCCGGCGCCGGGCGCCGGACGCAGGGCCGGAGCGGTCG
>JBKPRZ010000559.1:0-3948 GCA_046734815.1 Myxococcota bacterium
CGCCGCCGCCACCGGACCCGGCGCTGGATCCCGCGCCGTCGCGGGTAGCGGTCGTCGAGCCTCCCGCACCACCGGCCCCTGGCCCCGACGCGTCCGTCCCTCCCCCTCGCGTCGCAGCGCAGCCGCTTGCGGCCACGATGACGGATGCAACCAGACCGAATAGATGATCGGATGAACGCGTCGTGAATCGCATCGTCGTGGCTCCTGTGTGGTCGTCCGCGGATCGGTGAGCGTGCCACCGATTCATGACCACACACCAGCCATCGTCACCGCGGGGACCACGGGCCAGAACCAGGGTTCTGCCCGCGACAGTCCTGCAGGACCGACGGCGGTCAGTGATGAATTCAGGCAGTCATTTTCAGGGAACCCGGACGCGGGTCCGGCTGCTCCTCCGGGTCGAAGGGCAACGCGTGCGGATCGATCAAGGCCATCACGCGAGACTGACCCGGCGTGGGCGGCGGCAATACGCGCAGGCGACCGCGGCCGGCTTCGATCAGACCGTCGAGGTGAGCCACCAGGCCCCGCTGGCGCGCCCGCGCACGCCGACCGGCCGGGGGCAGCCCGATGTGTTCGGCCAGCAAGCTGACCCGGGTCGCGCGGATGGCCCGCTGCAGGCGACCGTCACCGTCGCTGGTCTCCCAGGTGGCGTTGAGCTCGGTGTCCAGGTCCAGGCTGCGGTTGGTCAGGTTCGCCGAGCCGATGCTCAGCACGCGATCGTCGACGATGCTCAGCTTCGAGTGGATGTACGTGCGCACCTCCTCGCGCGCGCCGTTGCCGTCCTTGCGCAGCCCCTCGGCCACCGTGTAATAGGCACCCAGGGCGTGGCCGGTCTTGGCCGCCACCTTGCGCAGCTGCTCCAGGTTCTGGGCCTGGCGCAGCCCCACCGCGATCTCTTCCTTCAGCGCCTCGGCTCGCTGGTTCATCAGCAGCACGATGTCCAGGCGCGAGCGGCCCCGCGCGCGCATCCGCCGCTGCAGCGCCTCGCAGATGCGCCGGCTGCTGAAGTACTGTGTCTCGAGATAGATCAGGCGCTCGGCCCGATCGATCGCCTCCTCCAGCAACTTGCGGATCTCGTAGCGTGGGCGCGGCCGCGCGTTGCTCTCCGGGCGATCGACGAGGCCGGGATCGGTGCGGCTGAGCGCCACCGGCCCGGGCGGAAACACCAGCGCCCCGCGCGGGCGGTAGCGGTTCCAGGTCGGGCGCGCCGGCCCGGAGGGCAGACGGATGGGATCGCCGCCGGTGCGCAGCCAGCGTTTGCGGAACAGCTCGGTCAATGCGCCGGCCACGCCCGGGCCCACGAAGTAGGCCTGCAGGTCGTGGTAGGGCTTCTGCGGGCGCCCGCGGCTCAACCGCGAGCGGTTGCGGGTCAGGTGGCGGCGATCGTCCCAGCGCGCTTCGCACAGGTCGATGCCGCCCATGAAAGACAGCTGCCCGTCGATGACCACGAACTTCTGGTGGTGGCAGCCGCCCGGGGCGGTGCAGTCGTCGAAGCGGAAGCGCAGGCGTTCGTGGGTGGCCCAGTGGAAATACAGCTTCTGCATCCACTCGCGCTCCAGCGCGAACACCAGGTGAAAGTCCCAGGCCAGGATGTAGACCTGCAGCCGGGGCCGGGTGTGGCACAGGTGGTCCAGCAGCTTGAGCAGCCGCACCTCGCCGCCCAGCGGGCGCGCGGCGGCGACGTCCTCGTCGCGCAGCAGCTTGACCCCGCGATCGAACTGCCAGCCCGCCAGCAGGATGTACTGGCGGGCTTGCAGGGCCGCCTTGTAGAAGGCGGTGTAGTAGTCCTTGGCATCGACGAGGAGGCCGCACCCCCGGGCCGGCGCCTGTTTCCAGGCATTCCTGCCGACCGCGACGATCCGGCCTCCTCGGGTCCGGGTCACTTCGCCGGGCCGACCTTCAGCAGGTCGTTGACCTGGCGGACGCCGTTGGTGGCCTTGGCGATCTCGACGGCGCGCTTGTGAGCCGCCTCCGAGTCGACGGTGCCGCGCAGGGTGACCACGCCGTCACGTTCGGAGTCGACGTTGATCTGGTGCGCCTTGACCAGGTCGTCGGCGGCGAACTTGATCTTCACGTTGGCGGTGATCAGCGGGTCCACCTTCTTGTTGGGTTCCTTGGCGTGCACGTCGGCGGGCGGCGGCTCGCCGGTGCGGTCGACGTGGGCCTTGGCCGAGTCGGTCCTGTGCTCGACCGCGTCCTTGCTGGCCTCGGCCTTGCGGTCGACGGCGTCCTTGGCCGCCTCGGCGTTCTTCTCGGCCCGTTCCTTGGTCCGATCGGCGCTCTCCTTGGTGGCCTCGGCCTTGCGGTCGATGGCGTCCTTCTGCGCCTCGGCGTTCTTCTCGATCCGATCCTTGGTGGCGTCGGCGCGATCTTCCACCGCCGCCTTGGCCTTGTCCGGATCGACGTCGATCTTGTTGTCGACGGTGGCCACGCCTTTCACCTTGGCCAGCCGCTCGGCGCGCGCCTTCTGCGACGGGGTGGCGACTTCGCCCTTCAAGGTGGCCACGCCGTTGTCGACGTCGACGCCGACGTGGGTCAGCTTGTTGGCCTTCAGGCGGGCCTCGATCCGGTTCTCCAGCTTGTCGTCGACCGCATCGTCGGCGTAGGCGGTGGAGCCCAGAGCCAGAGCGGCCAGAGACGTTGCCAGCAGGATGTCTTTACGCATATTCCAGTCCTCCTCACGCAGTTGCGAGGGGGAAGCTAGTGCCGCTGCCCTACGGGCGGAACCCTTGAGACCCCGTCTCCAGAGACACACCGAGGGGGGTGGCCCTCAGCTGGACAGGAAGATCGGCGGCAACTGCGGCGCGGACAGCCACATGCGTACCATCCGACGCCGGCCCGCGCCGGTGCCGTCGACGAAGGGCCGGCGGTTGTGGGCCACCAGGTGGTTGTTCACGAACAGCATGTCGCCGCGTTTCATCTGGAAGTGCACGCAGCCGCTGGGCTCGTTCAGCGCCTCGTCCAGGTAGTCCAGCGCCAGCTGCTGCTTGGGCCGCAGCGGTTCGCAGGCGTCGCGATGCCCGGCCTCGATGCCCGGGCGCGCGTAATCGAAATGCAGCCCCTGCAAGCCCTGGCGGTAGGCGAACACGGGGCGGCGAGGCTCGATCAAGCGGTTGGGCCCGGAGTCCCCCGACCGGATCCAGGGCTCGTACAGCTCCTCGAGCAGGTGGCGGCAGCGGCCCCACAGCACCTCGCGCGTGCGCAGGGCGCTGGACACCTGGTATTCACCACCCCGCAGCGCCGGCTGCAGGCACAACGTGCCCACCAGATCCGGCACCAGGCCGTCGGGGCCGCTATCGGTGTGGAACGCGGTCTCGGGGCTGGCGGCGTCGAGCCCGGGCGGACGCCGGACGCAGGTGTTGTGGCCGCCGATGTCGAGCAGAAGGCTCCCGGCCGACAGCGGCACGCCCAGCTGCATGCCCAGAAGGAGGTACGCCCAGCGCAGCACCTCGTCGCCCGGATCCACCTCCCCCGAGCAGAGGCCCGAGATGTAGACGATGCCGCTGCCGGCGACCAGCTCGGTCAGCAGCTGCTCGCCGTAGATGGGCAGGTCGGACAGCGGCCAGCTCGAGACGAGCTCGGGGCGTGCCACCTCCCGATAGGGCCGCCCCGACCGGGCCAGTGACCGGCACAGCTCGATCACCTCGGGCTTGAAGGTGCGCGGGAAGACCGAGAACCACAGCGACGAGCGCGCGATGAGCTGCCGGCGTGACCACCCCCAGGGCGGTAGGAACGCCGAACGCGGCATTGGAGAGGGCGGTTGATCCTGCATGGCAGGCCGGCAGGCCCTCTCACAATACCCCCCTTTACACGGGCCTGACAACAGGGGTGCGGTGAGTGGCTACCAGCCGCCGCGGCGACCGCGCCCCTCGAAACCGGTTTCGCGGCCGCGACCGCCGCCGCCCCTGTCGCCCCCGCCGCCCCCACCACCGCCGTAGCCGCCGCCTGGCC
>JBKPRZ010000560.1:0-7661 GCA_046734815.1 Myxococcota bacterium
GGTCTTCGGGGTCGCCGAACGGGTATCCGAAGAACGGGGCGATCGCCAGCGCGTCGGCGTCGGCCTTGGCGTTGCGGAAGTCGAGCACCGTGGTCGAGGCGAAGCTGCTGCCCGCCTGGCCACCCAGCACCCGGACCACGCGCGGCGAGTTGTCGAACACGCCGCGGAAGATGCGGAACATCTGCACCGCGCGCACCGAATTGAACCGGATCGCCTGCTCGTATTCGTTGACCCCGCCCAGCCCCAGCTTGACCGCCTGTTCGTGGGCGTATCGACCCTGCTCGAAACCCAGGTTCCAGACCTCGTTGCTGTATTCGATGTAGACCGGCAAGGTCGGGTCCAGCATCTCCTTGACCAGCTGGGCGGCGTGGGTGAAGTAGTCGTCGTCGGCGAGGTGGGGCAGGTTCAGCCAGGGCTCGGCGTGCAGGCGGTTGGCCAGCATCAGCGCGACCTCCAGCGGCACCCCGGCCGTGCTCCAGCGGGCGTCCTGCAAGCTCGGTCGGCTGGCCCAGGTGCTGACTTTCGACCCGTTGGTGTTGAACCAGTCCGAGAAACGGAGGGTGCGGTAGCGCTTGATGCTGTCGAGGAAGGTGGGGTGGAAGATCTGGGTGGCGTAGTTGTCCTCGAAGGACTGGCAGCTGCCCTGGTCGCAGGCGTGCCCGGCGTCGCACCAGCGAAAAGCGTCGTTCGAGCAGACGCCGCCCGGCATGATCACCCGGATGTTGCGCAGGTAGTTCTTGGGGTCGGTGGCGGTGATGTTGATCAGGATTCCGCCGTTCTTCGGATCCACGTCGATGACATCGCGCCCGGGCCGCGAGGCCGCGTTCCTGTGCGCGCCCATCCCGTAATCGAGGGTGCCGTGACCCTCGTACAGCACGACATAGGCGCCCTCGGGAAAATCGGTCAGGTCCCACAGCAGGACCGTGCGGGCGATCTGTCCGGATTTGAGCGATTTGACCCAGCCGTGAGCGTCCACGTCGATTGGCCGCTCGTCGTCCCAGTCCTTGGCGCTTCCCGAGATCCAGTCGCGCGAGGCGCGGAATGCGTCGACGAAGGTCCATTCTGCGCTGTAGTCCACGATCCCGCTCAGGTTGGTCCCCAGCGGCGAGTCTTCATTGGCGTAACGAGGCCGCACCGGGGGCGTGGGGATCGTGGGCGCGTCGACGACCACCGCGGGTGAGGCATCCGGGGGCGCGGGCGGTGCGCCAGCGTCCGGGGCAGCCGTCGGTGCCGCCGGGTTCACGGCGGGCGGCGGATCGGCAGCGGGAGGGGTGGCAGCACCGGGCGGTGCGCTGGCGGTGGGCAGGGCAGCGGACGGCCCGCAACTGATCGTGATGACCAGCAGAAAGCAGGCGCTGATCCAGAGAACACCGCGCGAGAAAAGTCGACTGGGCATCCGCAATCCCCCTTGCCGCCACCCTTTTCCCGCCAGGAGGCCATATCGTCAAGCAACGTCTGATGGCCCGCCGAGCCGCCGATCGAGCGGTGTCGAGCGCGCCGAGGCGGTGCCGCGCGGAGGCAGGCACGCGGGCTTGGCGCCTGCGGCCAGGAGCCGCTGTTCATTCTGCGGCGATGGCGGCCGCGATCGCAGGTGATCGCCGCCGCCATCGCCGCTGACCCGTGCCACGGATCAGTTGCAGAAGCACTTGTAGCCGGATTCCCCGCACAGCACCCGGCGCTCGCAGGTCCCGGTGCACGATTCTTCGCAGGCTCGCAGACCCGGATAACAGGTGTTGCAGCAGCTGCCGCTCTCGCAGCCGCCGCCGCCCCCTCCTCCGCTGCCCCCGCCGCCGCCGCTTCCTCCGGTTCCTCCATCCGGGTTGATGGAGAAGTAGACCTCGGGCGAGTAATAGCCGGAGGCAAAGCCTCCGCCGGGAAGGTGGCAATACACCTTCACCGCCCAGCGTAGATCGGTGTGGGTGGGCAGGTCGTCGTCGGGGGTCCAGCTGGTCGCTTCGTCGACGCCGTGCAGGCCATTCGACAGCTGGGGATGCTCGAACGGCGTGCCGTCGACGTGCAAGATCTTGACGACGTAGTCGTCGTATCCGCTGACCGCTTGCCAGGAGAAGGTGGGGCGCGCGGTATTGATTTCACCGGAAGGCCCGTTGGTCACCGGCCTGATCGTGTCGGGGTAGGGGGGCGGGCACTGACCGCCCTGGGACTGCGCGGTGCCGGAACCCACCATCATGGACAGCACCGCCAACGAGGTGATGATGAAGAAAAAGCGCAACGGCTTTTGGGGCTGCGACGACGCTTCGACTGAATTGATGTTCATCATGGGTTCTCTCGTTTCTGCGGATTGGTGATGGTGTTGCCATCGAGCCGTCCGCAACCGTCAAACGATCCGCACGTGCGAGCGCGACGAATTGATCGCGTCGTTGCCCATGTTCGCGCGCGCTGTGACCCTTCTCGATGGTGGCGCGCGTGTCGTTTGCCGAAGATGCTTCGGCCGAACGTTTACCTGGGGACTGACAGTCGAACGCGAGCGCCGAAGGATGCGAGCCTCAGGACATTCACCGTCTCTGGCGGTACAGGCCCTTGCGCCGCTGGTGCATCTGTTGCGCAGCAAGGAGGTGCCGGTCCAGGCCTTCTTCGCCGGGTTCGGGATCGACGGCGATACGCTCGAGCAACCCGAGGGACGCATCCCACTGGCGCTGCTCGATGCGATCTGGCACCGGGCCGCAGCGGTCACCGCGGACGACTGCGTGGGCTTGCACGCGGCCGATGCGTTGTCGGCCGGCAGCTTCGGGGTTCTCTCTTATCTTGGCGTCAGCAGCGCCACCCTGGGTGAGGCTCTGGCTCGCGTGTTCAACCACTTCCGGTTGCTGAGCGATGCTTCCGAATATCGGATCGAGCTGGGCAACGGGGTGGTCCGACTCACCGCCCATCAATACGTGATCGGACCGGCGCCGGTGCGGCAGCGGGTGGAGTTCACGGTCGGGACGATGTTCCGCTATTGCCACGACTTCGTGGCCGGTGGCTTCGAGGCGAGCGACGTCTTCCTGGAGCACCCCGCCCCCGCGCGGGTGAGGGAGCACCGCCGTTTCTTCGGACGAACGCCCCGCTTCGGGGTGGGCCCGAGCGGCTTCACGTTCGACAGCCACTTTCTCGATCGGCCGATGCGAACCAGCGACCCCGACCTGGTCAGGATCCTCGAACGGCATGCACAACACATGCTGGCCGACAGGCCCCGTCTGGAAACGACCGCCGACGGCCTGCGCAGACTGTTGCTCTGCCACGGCGTTCAGGCCCGCAAGTCGCTGGCACACTGGGCGCGTCTGCTGGGGACCAGCGCCCGCACGATGCAGCGGCGGCTGCGACAGGAGGGGACCAGCTACCGCGCGGTGGTCGACGCAACCAGAATCGCGTCCGCGTGCCAGCTGATCACACGACCCGACATCGGCATCCCGCAGGTGGCCGCGGCGCTGGGGTTCTCGGAGGTGGCCACCTTCCATCGGGCGTTCAGGCGCTGGACCGGCCTCACCCCGGCGGGGTTTCGCCAGGCGCTGCGCGAGGGGGCGCAGGTTTCGAACGATGTCGCGCCTGGCGTGTTCGGCCAGGTCTTTGGCGCCCGTGGACCTGTCGACGGTGGCCGCTGAGCGCTACCGGGCGGCTGGCTTTGCGGGGCGCAGCGGTGTCTCGCCGGGGTTGGGCTCGACGCCGGGCGGAGGCTTCATCCCGCTGCTGAAAGACTGGGGCGGTTCGCCTGGCTCCATCAGCAGGGTCAGATTGTCGATGTCGCGGTCGACCTGGCCCTCGATGTTCGTGCGGTGCCGCCAGTCGACGTTGGGGTTGTCGAGGGAGAAGACATAGCCGCGCAGGCGGGTGCTCAGCGACACCTCCTCGGGAGGGACGCCCCGGAACCGGAAGCTGCCGTCGGGCGGGAGCACCGTTTCCACCATGTCCCAGGCCGCCTGGCGGTACAGGCCCAGCCGGGTCCCCTCCGGGATCGGCTTGCCGTCCCCGAGCACGATGCGGCCGGCGACGGTGCGGCCGCCGCCGACGGCGATGTCGCCGACGTCGAGGGTGCTGCGGTCGTCGCCGGTGGTCCGGGTGACGGTGGCGGGGACGCCGCGATCGCCGAACGATTCCATCTTGCCGTAGATGAGAAAGTCCAGATGCGGGGGCATGTTCCGGAAGGTGAAGCGGCCGTCGCTCTGGGTGGTGGCTTCGTAGTCGCCCAGGAAGGTCTCCGACCGGCGGCTCTCGGTGACCATGCCGATGACCACGCCGCCCACCGGCTTGCCGTGGTCGACCACCCGGCCGCTCACCGTGACCCCTTCGGTCAGCCGCAGCGGACCCGGGGACGGCAGCGAAGCCGAGCGCCGGGCCACGCCGGGCGCCTCGATCCGGACCAGCAGGGCGGACACCGGCTCCCGGGTCAGCAGCACGAGCTCGCCCCTGGCGTCGGTCACCGCGACGGGATCGACCTCGTCGTCAGTGCCGCCGAAGCGGGTGGTGTTCCCGCGGCGGACGCCGTTGACCTCGACCACCGCCCCCACCGCCGGACGCCCGCTGGGCAGCAGCAGCGTTGCCTTGACGACGCGATCCGGTTTGACGGCGGTGAGGTCCAGCGCGGTCAGGGTGATGGCGTGCGGGCCGGTGAGGGGATCGACCCGCGGCACGATCCTGGCCTTGTAGCCCCGGGCGATCACCAGGAGGGAAAAGCGCAGGCGCGGGTCGAGCGATTCGATCCGGAAGCCGCCCTGCGCATCGGACTGCGCTTTCTTGCGGCAGTCGAGGTAGCAGGAGGGACAGGTCGAGCTGGTGCCCTGGCGGGGGCCGGCGGTGTGGACGAAGACGGTGGCACCCTTGACCGGCGCGCCGGCCTCCGATTTCAGGGTGCCGGTGAGGGTCAGACGCTGGCTGCCCTGGCCGGGCGCCGTGGGACCGGCAGCGACCAGCAACGCGAGCAACATCGTCGGCAACGGCATGCGGGCCTCCTGGGTCGATGGTCATCGACAGTATGGGGCCGCGTGCCGGCGCCCGGCGTGCGGAACCGACGCGCCCGTGCAGAGCGCGTGCGCGCGAGCACGACCCCGCTACAGGGCGACCTTGGTACCCTGACTGGAGGCGAGCGAAAACTTCACCCACACGGTTTTGGCCGCGGGGTCGTAATAGAAGCCCTCCGACGCGGCATCGAGCGCGGTCGATGAAGCGACCGACGTGACGGCCTGGCCGTCGCGGGTCACCCCCCGGGGCGCGGCGGCCTGGCCGTTGATCTTCAACCGGTAAGTGCGCGAGCAGAGCTGACCGGGATACGCGTACCCGGCGGTCCTCTGGGGGTCGATGGCCACGCTGACATGACCGCCTCCCTCGTCCACCGAGAACGACGTCGTCGAATAGGCCCCGCCCAGGTAGCCCTCGCTGATGCCGTCGTCCTCGTACAGCTTGTAGCTGGTCCTGCCGGCAGGATAGATGTCGAGGGTCAACGGATCGGCCGGCTTCTCGTCCACGTATTTCATCGCCGGGCCCATCGGGATGATCGAGCCCGCCTTGATGAAGACGGCAGCCTGTTCCAGCGGGGTGGCGACCGTCGCGGTGGTCCCTCCGGGGTAGGACTTTCCCGTCCAGTAATGGATCCAGCTCGAACCTGCGGGCAAGGCCACCTCGGTCGTCATCTGGCCGGCGGCGGTGATGGGCTGGACCAGGATGTCGCTGCTCCCATTGCCGCTGACGATCTGATTTCCTCCGATCCAGCGGACCGGGTAGACCACCGTGGGCTCGTGGTAGGCGGCCTGCGCGTTCGAATAGCGAAAGGGCAACAGCTGATACCGCCAGCTGGAATATTGCTTCTGGATCGCCTGCGCCTGGGCGCCGAACAGCCAGGGCCAGCGGGCCCCGATGCTGCCGGCGCTGTCCCGCGCCCCGAAGTACTCCTGCAGCGGCGTGAAGGTGGAGTACTGGAGCCAGCGGACGTAGAGCTCGTCGGTCGGGGGCGGGCCACTGTATCCGCCGGTGTCTCCGCACCAGTAGGCGGCCGAATCCGGCGTGTTGAGGGCGCTGGCGCGCTTCATCTCGGTCAACATGCCCGCGAAGGTCGCCGGGATGTCGTTGGTCCACCAGCCCGGGATCTGATCGTTGCCCGGGGCCCGCTGCTTGGGAAAGATGAGCCCGCGGGCGCCGTTGACCTTGGCGCTGGGGTCGTGAGCGGCCGCGTACAGCTTGGTCGCTTCATATTCGGCGAGGTGGTACTGAAGGATGTAGTCCTTGCTGGGGTCGGCCGCCGTCCCTCCCAGTTGCTTCCAGGAGACGGCCTGGCGGTCGCCGGTGTCCAGCTTGAAGAAATCCAGCCCGGCGTCGGTCAAGGGCTTGACCAGGCTCTGCCACCAGGCAACCGCCGCTGGATTGGTGAAGTCGAAGGCCGCCGGCGAGGGATCTCCATGCCAGGCCCCGCGCACACCGGCGGGGTTGTCGCCGTTCATGACGAAGTATTTCTTGGCCTGAGCCTCGTCGAAATACGAGCACCCGTGACCCATCCAGGGCCAGGTCCAGACCCCGAAATGAAAGTGCTTGCGCCGCAGGTCCTCGATCAGCGCCGTTGGCTGCGGGAAGGTCGTGGAATCGAACTTGAAGCACAGGTAGTTGGCCCCCGCCTCCTTGGATCCGTAGACGTGATACAGCCAGGTCGAATCGATCCACATGAGGTCGCCGGCGTATTCGTCGCGAATCTTGCTGGCGGCGTCCTGCAGGGTCAGGGGAAGGGGAGCAGAGACGCCCGCCGATCGCGCGTATTCACCCGTCTGATCGTAGTAGCTGCCCCAGAGCACGCCGAAGGCCCACTTGGGCGGCAGCAGCGGATGTCCGCTGGAGACGCGTTCGGCAGCCGGCACCGTCACCAGCTCCCCACACTGGCCCACGACCGGGCGATTGGCGCGCGGGGCGCCGACGGCACCTCCCGAGGTGGTGTTCGCGGTCCGGCAGGTCAGGGTGCCGGCGAGCAGGACCGGGGCCAGGAGGAGGATCGGAGGACTGGTTCGCATGGTTTGTACTTCCGGACGGCAGGGGGTCAGGGGGCGAGCAGGTAATCCACGGCGGCATCGAACAGCTTGAGGCCGTCGGGAGAATAGTCGGTGTCGCGGTGGATGAAGAACCCCATCCGCTTGGCCGGTGCCGCGACGCCGACCATCATGGCCCCGGTGTCGTAGGCGAAGATGGCGGCCTGTCTGGGTTGCCCCACCACGGTGGCGATGACGTTCGCGGTCGGGCCGGGAAAGGCGTAGATGATCCGATCCGAGGTCTGCACGTAGTGCAGGTAGCAGGGCGGGCAGGGTGCGCCGCCCATGGTGGTGTAGACGCGCACGGTGCCCATCAGCCCGGCGGCCAGCGGGTCGCCGGGCTTGACGATGGTCACCGAGGTCTCACCCACGGCGGTGGAATAGCCACCGTCGGACCCTGCATCGGCGGAGACCGAACCCATGCCCATCACTTCCATGACACCGTCCTTCATGACGATGGCCGGCACGCGGACGTCGCGAAACCTGGGCTTGCCGCCGGGGTCCAGCAGCTTGGTGCGATCGACGCTGTTCGAGATGACGATGAGCGCCTTGTCCGCCATCATCGCGGCGGTGGAAGTGGCGTCCACGATTGCGTCGACGATCAGGCCGCGCGCCTCCAGCCGGGCCTTCATTGTGACGTCGAGCGGCTGCATGGGATCGGTC
>JBKPRZ010000561.1:0-9350 GCA_046734815.1 Myxococcota bacterium
ACCGGCGGCTCGTCGGGAACCGGGGGCTCCGCCGGAACCGGCGGCTCGGCGGGAACCGGCGGCAACCGCGCCGATGGCGGCCGCAACGACGCCGGCCGCGCCGACAAGGCCCCGGACGGCGGCGGCAGCTCGCCCGACGGCGGCGCCGCCGCGACCACCTGGGACAACTTCGCGAAGGGATTTTTCGCCAGCTACTGCGTGTCGTGCCACAACGACGACAACAGCGGCGACCCCAGCCGCGATTACCATCTCCTGGCCAACGTCATGAAGGAGAAGGCCGAGATCGCCTGCGGGGTGACCAGGTCCGCCGATTACCGCACCGCCCACTCCTGTCCCTCGGCCCCGCGCGCCGCCCAGTTCCCGGTCGGAACCGGTCCCAAGCCTTCCGACGCCGATCGCGAGCGCCTGGCCGCCTGGATCGAAGCCGGCACCCCCTGACCGGCGCCCATATCGCGTCAGAGCCCGGTGCTGGCGAACACCAGGATCGGCTCCGACTCGCCGGTGGACGGATTGGACAGATCCACCCGGCTCATGTTCAGCCCCGGCCCCAGCAGCGCCTTGTCCACCCTGACCGCCACCTCGGCGTGGGGAAGGTCGTCGTAATATTTGCCCTCGATCGGCACCTCGCCCGGGCAGACGGGCAGGTCCCCCTCGGTCGTCTCGCACGACAGCCAGCCCGCGGCGTCGCAATACAGCCGCCAGTGGGTGGGCCCCGAGTAGCTGCAGAAGATCTTCAGCGCGGTGTCGATGGTGGCGTCGCCGTCCGGCTGATCCACCATCACCAGGGTCGATGGGTGGATGCGCCAGGAGGCGAACAGCGGGTAACGGCTCTCCTTGGGGCAGATGGTGATGGCGGTGGGCCCGCGCACGAACCGGCGCCCGTCGTAGCTCCAGAATCGCATCAGCCCGCTGGTGTCCAGCAACACGCCGGTGTCGTCGATCGCCGTCCACCCGACCAGCCCGCGGTATTCCAGCGCGTCGCCGCGCGCGGCCGCGCGCAGGCCGGCGCCGATCTCTTCCCAGCCCACCGGCAGGCCGGGCGAGCGCGAGACCTCGATCATGTGCCCGCGCAGCCGGTCGCTGTGGCCCTGCCAGTCGTCCCCGCCCGCGCTCAGGCCCAGCGCCAGCAACATGACCGCATCGTAGTAGTAATACGAGCCGATCAGCGGGTCGCTGCCGTGATACCGGCGGGCGAAGCGAGCGTCGAAGCGGGCCCGGTTCTCCTCGGGGATCTCCGGCGCGATGGCCAGCAGCCGCGTCTGGATCGACGGTGGCAGGTTCCTGAGCAGCAGCTCCGACTTGAACGAGGGGGGGACGTAGAAGGGCACGGTGGGGTGGCCGCTGGCCAGCTCCCAGGCCTCCAGGATCTTCGCCCCGTCCGCCGGTGAGGTCGCCAGAAGGACCGCGTTGGGCGAGAAGGCGAAGGCCTCCGCCAGCAGATCGGTCAGGCTGTGTCGGTTGCGGTAGATGATGATCTTCGCGGTGCTGCGGGTCAGCGATCGGCTGCGCAGATCGATGAACTCCTGGGCGAAGTCCACCGCCAGCCAGCTGTCGTAGGCGTCCTCGGCCGCGATCACCACCACCCGGTCCTGGTTGCGGGTGAAGCTGTGCTGGGCGATGGCGCAGCCCACGTTCTCCACCGAGGGCGCCAGCCGCACGCCCCGCTCGTCCGCCACCACCGTGCCGTCGGCGATGGTGCGGGTCGCCCGCGGCGGGGTGGTGAGGCTGGGCTGGATGTGGATGACGCCGCTGGCCTCCAGCTGGCGGGACAGCGGCACGTTGAGGGCGGGATCCTCCGGTCCCACCACCGCCACCACCCCGCTGTCCAGCACCTCCTGCGCCGCCCTCAACCCCAGCTGCACGTCCGAGTGTGAATCGCGCGCCCGCACGAACAGCGGACGGCCGGCCACCCCGCCGGCGGCGTTGACGTCCTCCGCCGCCAGCAAGATGGCACGCTGGATGTCCTCGCCGTTGGTGGACTGGGCGCCGGTGAAGGGCAGGACCGCCCCCACGATGATGGCGTTTGCCGCCGGCCCGGGGCGCTGGGCGTCCAGACAGCCCAGCTGGCACACCAGCCCCGACAGCAGCACGGATCCGATCGCGAGGGCCCTGGGCGCGCGCACGGTGTGGTCCGCCCGGCGCTCAGGGAACGCCGATGTTGGTGAGGTACTCGCGGTACTTCTGGAAGTTGTTCGCGTCGACGACGTCGAATTCGGGATTGAAGTATTTGCCCACCACCTTGCTGTCGACGACGAAGTCCTGCATGGCCGGCATGCTGGACAGCGTGCCGTCGACCCCGGCGGTGGCCAGCGAATAGGCGGTCAGCACCGCCAGATACCCCTGCCAGTACCCGCGCTGGGCCACGATCGCCGACAGCGTCTTGGCCTCCAGCTGCCGGGCGGTGTCGGGGTTGAAGTCCACCGTCACCAGCTTGGTGCGATCCACCCGCCCCAGCTTCTGCAGGGCATCGAACAGGAACGGAAAGCGGGTGCCGTTGGTGTTGAACACCGCCACCGTGTCCGGGAACTGATTCAGCTTCTGGGTGATCGTGTCCAGGCTGCCGGTGCCGTCGCGGGGGATGTCCACGTGTCCGCGGTAGACCAGGCCGGTGCCGACCAGGGCGCGCTCGAAGCCCTGGGCCCGCTCGATCACGCTGCCGGTCGAGAACACGTCACCGCTGGTCACCACCTTCTGCATCAGCTCGGCCGACCGCTTGCCCAGCGAGGCGTTGTCGCTGAAGAAGGCCACCGGCGACAGGCCGGGGATGACCTGGTTGGGGTGGCTGTCCACGCCGACCACCGGGATGCCCTTGGCCTGCGCCATCAGCAAGGTGACCTTGCCCTTGGGCCCGTTGGCGATCGAGCTGGCCACCACCAGCGCGCTGGCGTTGCCGCCGGCCAGCAGGCTGGTGTACGTCAGGTTGCTGCTGGCCAGGATGCAGGTGCCGCTGGCGCAGCCGGTGCAGCCCAGGTGGGCAGGCACCGGCGCGGTGCCGGTCGCGTCCTTGCACTGCAGGTCCGAATCGTCGAACCCACCATCGACGATCACGTGGGTGGACAGCTTCTTGGCCGCATCCAGCGCGCCGAAGCGCACGCTCTCGTAAAAGCCGAAGTCGTTCGCGCTGCGGACCACGATGGTCATGGCCGACGGGTTGCCCTTGCCCCGGACCGCGGTCAGCAGCGAGTCGCGCATGTCGCTGAGGTTCGACGGATAGAACGGATCCGCGGCCGGTGGCGCCCCCGCATCCGGGCTCGGCATGTCCGCCTTGTCTCCACAGCCGAGCAGCACCACACCCAACACCCACACTCGTTTCATGTTGATCTCCCGTATTCGATTGCACGCAACTTGTCGCGGCGGCTCTCTCGTCAGCGCCTGCCGGGAGGTTGAGAGGCCGGACCAAAAACCCCGCCGCACAAGGGTCAGACGGGCAGCGTCGGGCGCTCGGGAGTCGATCAGCGGCTGGTCAGCACCTGCGTCAGCTGGCCGACGATCACCGCCAGCGCCTGTGCGTTTTCGCCCCCCTCGGGGACGATCAGATGTGCGTGTCGACGCGTGGGGGCCACGTGCCGTTCGTGCATCTCGCGCACCGATCCCAGGTACTGCGCCTCGATCGAATCGATGTCGCGCCCCCGCTCGAGCAGGTCGCGCTTGATCCGGCGCAGCAAACGCACGTCGTCCGGCGTGTCCACGTACAGGCGCAGGTCCAGCCGGTCGCACACCGCCGGCACCGCGAACAGCAACATGCCCTCGACCACCACGATGGGCCGCGGCTCGAGGCGGCGGGTCTCGGACCGGCGGGTGTGGGTGGCGAAATCGTACAGCGGCGACTCGACCGCCCGTCCCGCGCGCAGCTCGTCGAGATCGCGCACCAGCCGTTCGTGCTCCAGGGCGTCCGGCTCGTCGAAGTTGACCAGCGCCCGCTCGGCCGGCGTCAGGTGGCTGCGGTCCCGATAATAAGAGTCGTAGGGTAACAGCAGCGCCTGGTCGGGCGGCAGCGCCGCCACGATCTTCTCGGCCAGGGTGCTCTTGCCGCTCCCCGTCCCGCCGGCGATGCCCACCAGCAGCACCCCGGGACGAAAATGATGGGCCCCCCGGCCGCCGGAAACCTTCGTCATCCCCCGATCCTACCTGCTGGACAGGCCGCGTTGGCCGAAGGAAAATAAACGGGGCGTTTCATGTCACTGGTCGATCTTCCAGCCTCTCCCCGCCGCTGCGAGAACCTCGTGGCCGGCCGCTGGCAGCGCGCCACGACCGACCGCCGCCGCGAGCTGCGCAGCCCCTACACCGGCTCCACGGTGGGCACGGTCGAGCTGTCCGGCCCCGCCGACGTGGACGCCGCGGTGGCGGGGGCGCGCGCCGCCTTCGCCGCCTGGCGGGCCATCCCGGTCAAGGAGCGCACCCGACCGCTGTTCCGCTTCCACGAGCTTTTGACCAGGCACCTGCCCGAGCTGGCCAACCTGGCTGCGCTCGAAGCCGGCAAGACCCGCGCCGAGGCCGCCGCCGGGATCAGCAAGGGCATGGAGGTGGTCGAGTTCGCGCTGTCGCTGCAGAACCTGGACGACGGCGCCGTGCTGGAGGTCAGCCGCGGGGTCAACTGCGAGGTCCGGCGCGAGCCTCTGGGCGTCGTCGCCGGCATCACCCCGTTCAACTTCCCGGCCATGGTCCCGCTGTGGATGTTCCCCATCGCCGTCACCGTCGGCAACGCCTTCATCCTCAAGCCGTCCGAGAAGGTGCCGATGACGGCCACGCGGCTGGGCGAGCTGATGCTGGAGGCCGGTTTCCCTGCGGGCGTGTTCTCGGTGCTGCAGGGCGACCGCGAGGCAGCCCTGGCCCTGGCCCAGCACCCCGACGTCGCCGCGGTCGCCTTCGTGGGCTCGACCGCCGCCGCCCGCGCCATCTACGAGCGCGCCACCGCCGCGGGCAAGCGGGCGCTCTGTCTGGGCGGGGCCAAGAACCACCTGATCGTGGTGCCCGACGCCGACGAGGCCGTCACCGTGCGCGGCGTGGTCGACTCGTTCACCGGCTGCGCCGGCCAGCGCTGCATGGCCTCGAGCGTGCTGGTGGCGGTGGGCCCGGTCGACGACCTGCTGCAGAAGATCGCCGCCGACGCCGCCGGGCTTCAGCTGGGCAGCGGCATGGGCGCGATCATCGATGCCCCCGCGCGCGAGCGGCTGGTGAACGCCATCGGCCGCGCCGAGGCGGAGGGCGCCCGGGTGGTGGTCGACGGCCGCACCCGCCCGCCGCCGCCCGGCTTCGAGGGCGGCAGCTGGCTGGGCCCCACCATCATCGATCACGCGCGCCCGGACATGGACTGCGCCCGCACCGAGCTGTTCGGCCCGGTGCTGACCGTGCTGCGGGTGCCGAACCTGGACCAGGCCATGGCCCTCGAGGCGGCCAGCCCCTACGGCAACGCCACCAGCGTGTTCACCAGCAGCGGCGCGGTGGCCCGCTACGTCGCCGAGCGCGCCTCCAGCGGCATGATCGGCGTCAACGTGGGCGTCCCGGTCCCGCGCGAGCCCTTCTCCTTCGGCGGCAGCAAGGAGTCCAAGTTCGGCCACGGCGAGATCACCGGCCGCCCGGCGGTGGAGTTCTGGAGCCGCCTCAAGAAGATCACCACCAAGTGGGCGGCCGCGCCCGACGCGAACTGGATGTCCTGAGGCATCCGCAAGGAAACCGTGTCCGCCACCCCCAAGAGCACCCGCCCCCGCCCCGCCAAGATCATCCTCACCTCCCACCCGGGACGGCACGGCGAAAAACCGATCCCGATCCACTGGGGCGCGGCCGACGCCGTCAGCCGGGGCCCCGTGATCGCCACCGTCACCAACCTCGCCCAGCGCAACGCCATCGGCACCCACTCGGGCGCCTATTCGGTCTACCGCGCCGTCGCGGTGGCGGCGGGCGCGCTGGATCCGCTGCGCAAGCCCGACCTCACCGACACCGCCCCGGTCGAGCCCGTCGGCCCGCACCCGCAGTGGGCCGACCCGCAGCGGATCATCTCGCTGGACCCCTACGGCGCCGTGGTCAGCGAGGCCTTCAAGCCGTTCTTCGACAAGGGCTACGACATCCGTCCCACCATCGCCGTCACCCGGGCCCACATCCGCCTGCCCGAGCTGGACGACGCCATCGAGGCCGGCCGTCTGAAGGCGGACGGCAAGATCCTGCGCGAGACCCGCAATGTGGCGGTGACCAAGGCGGCCATCGAGCCGGTCTGGTACCTGCCCGAGATCGCCAAGCGCTTCGGCTGTTCCGAGACGCATCTGCGGCGCACCCTGTTCGAGCACACCGCCGGTATGTTCCCCGAGCTGGTCACCCGCCGCGACCTGGCCGTGTTCCTGCCGCCCATCGGCGGCATGACCATCTACATGTTCGGGGACGTGCAGACCATCGCCGACCCCAGCCGCCCGCTGGCGGTCCGCGTGCACGACGAGTGCAACGGATCCGACGTGTTCGGCTCGGACATCTGCACCTGCCGCCCCTACCTGGCCCACGGGATCGAGGAATGCGTGCGCACCGCCCAGGCCGGCGGCGCCGGCGTCATCGTCTACAACCGCAAGGAGGGCCGCGCCCTGGGCGAGGTGACCAAGTTCCTGGTCTACAACGCCCGCAAGCGGCAAAAGGGCGGGGACAGCGCCGCCCAGTACTTCGCCCGCACCGAATGTGTGGCCGGGGTGCAGGACATGCGTTTCCAGGAGCTGATGCCCGATCCGCTGCACTGGCTGGGCATCAGCAAGATCGACCGCTTCGTCTCGATGAGCAACATGAAGTACGACGCGGTCGTGCGCTCGGGCATCAAGATCGTCGAGCGCATCCCGATCCCGCAGGAGCTGATCCCCGCCGACGCGCGCGTCGAGATCGACGCCAAGATGGCGGCGGGCTATTACACCGAGGGCCCGGTCCCCGACGAGAACGAGCTGAGCCGGGCCAAGGGCCGGGGACTGAGCGATTGACCGGCGACGCCGCCGCCCTCCGTTCCGCGCGCGCCGTGCGCGAGCGGGCGCAGGCGATGCTGGCGCTGGCCGAACGCGACGCCCTGACCCACTTCCGGGTGGACTGGAGCCGACTGCCCGCCGTGGTCGACCGGGTTCTGCAGGTGACCCGCGCGCGTTACCCGGATCTGCGCGCGATCCCGCCCCACGCCCGCTGGCGGCATTTCGACGCCGGCGGCGTCGATCGGCTCGCGGCCTTCGAGACCCGGCTGCGCGATCTGTCCGCGGAGGAGGCGCTGCGGGCGCGGTTCGATCTGGTGATCACCAGCGTGCTGCTCGACGCCGGCTCCGGCCCGCGCTGGTCGTACCGCGAGCCGGACACCGGCCAGGTCTTCACCCGTTCGGAGGGCCTGGCGGTGGCCAGCTTCCACGCATTCATGGCGGGGACGTTCTCCAGCGATCCGCGCCGCCACCCGCTGCGGGCCGACGCCGAGGGGTTGCGCGGAGTCACCGAGGAGGCGCTGGCCCGCGCCTTCCAGGCGGAGGACGGGTCGCTGTCCGGGCTGGCCGGCCGCGCGCAGCTGCTGCGCCGCCTGGGCGAGGTGGTGGCCCGGTCGCCGTCGTATTTCGGTGAGGGTCCCGCCCGGGTGGGCCGGCTGGCCGATCACCTGAGGACGTCCCAGCGCGCTCCATTACCGGCCCCGGACGTGTTGACCGCGGTGCTGGATGCCCTCGGTCCCATCTGGCCCGGCCGGGTGGAGCTGGACGGTGTGAACCTGGGCGATACCTGGCCCCATCCGCAGCTGGGGCTGGTGCCGCTGCACAAGCTGTCGCAGTGGCTCAGCTACTCGTTGATCGAGCCGCTGGAGGCGGCCGGGGTTCGTGTGGTCGACCTCGACGGGCTCACCGGGCTGGCCGAATACCGCAACGGCGGGCTGTTCCTGGATGGAGGGGTGCTGGTGGCGAAAGACGATCGCATCTTCGGTGCAAAGCACGCGGTGGACACGCCGCTGGTGGTCGAGTGGCGGGCGCTGACGGTGGCGCTGCTGGATCGCACCGCCGCGGAGATGCGCGCGCGTCTTCACCTGGACGCCGCCGCCCTGCCGCTGGCCAGGGTGCTGGAAGGGGGCACCTGGCAAGCCGGGCGCGAGGTGGCCCGCGAAAAACGCCCCGACGGCCGCCCGCCGCTCGAGGTGCAGAGCGACGGCACGGTATTCTGAGGACGCCCATGCCCGGCGAAGTCCACGTCATCAACCACCCGCTGGTTCAGCACAAGCTGACCCTGCTGCGCAACAAGGACCTCAGCACCCACTCGTTCCGCAACGTGGTCGCGGAGATCAGCATGTTGCTGGCCTACGAGGTGACCCGCGACCTGCCCCTGGTGCAGGTGGAGGTCGAGACCCCGCTGGCCCGCACCCGCGGCGCCATGCTGGAGGGCAAGAAGATCGTGCTGGTCGCCATCCTGCGCGCCGGCACCGGCATCGTCGACGGCATGCTGCGCATCTTGCCCTCGGCGCGCGTGGGACACCTGGGCGTCTACCGGGATCCCGAGACCCTGGGCGCGGTCGAGTATTACCACAAGCTGCCCGGCGAGATGCACGACCGCGACGTGATCCTCGCCGATCCGCTGCTGGCCACCGGCAACTCCGCGGTGGCGGCGGTCGACCGGGTCAAGGGCGCCCAGCCGCGATCCATCCGGCTGGTCTGCCTGGTGGCTGCACCCGAAGGGGTGTCGAACTTCCACGAGACCCACCCCGACGTCCCCATCTACACCGCCGCCGTCGACGAGCGGCTGGACGATCACGGCTACATCGTCCCCGGCGTGGGCGACGCCGGCGACCGCCTGTTCGGGACGAAGTAACCCGATCGATCGCGCTCGCCGTGCGATCGCGCGCCGGTCGCCCGCGTGCGCTATGGTTGCGGGCGATGCCGATGGGGAGATCATGATCGATCTCAACTGTGACCTGGCCGAGGGCGCGGCCGAGGACGCCGCGGTGTTGCCGTTCGTGACCTCGGCGAACGTGGCCTGCGGGCTTCACGCCGGCAATCCCTCGTTGATGCGGGCGACGGTCGCCGCCGCCGCCGCGGCCGGAGCGAGTGTGGGCGCCCACCCCGGTTATGCCGATCGCGAGAACTTCGGCCGCCGGGCGATCGAGATGCCGGCGCAGGACGTGTTCGATCTGGTGCTGTACCAGGTGGGCGCGCTGATGCTGATCGCCCGGCAGCTGGGCGTCCGCCTCCAGCACGTCAAGCCCCACGGCGCGCTCTATCACGTGGCCACCGACCGGCGCGACGTCGCCGACGCCATCGCCCGGGCCACCCGCGCCGCGCGCGAGGATCTGCTGCTGATCGGCCCGCCCGACTCGGCGCTGGCCGAGGCCGCCGCCGTCTGCGGGCTGCGCTTTGCCGTCGAGGTGTTCGCCG
>JBKPRZ010000562.1:0-2125 GCA_046734815.1 Myxococcota bacterium
CCTGGGTGGCTCTGAACTTCTCGCTGCCGGATCCGTACAACTACTACCCCAGCTACGAGTCGGCCGGCGTGAACTCGGCCTCGACCTTCACCGCTGGCGCCACGGGCGACCTGGACTGCGACGACGTGCGCAGCACCTTCCAGCGGAACGGCGGGATCAACAGCGTCTCCGGTGACGTGACGGGCGGCAGCGCTCCGACCATCGCCAACGAGCTCGAGTAATCAGCGTCTGACCGTTCGAAAGACCCCCGCGGTGAAAACCGCGGGGGTTTTTCCTTTTCTGCACGTTCCAGCGGGTAAACTGCCCGGCCGTGAATGCCGCTTCAGCCAGCCCGGATCGGGTCCTCGTCACCGTCACCGGCCGCGACCGTCCGGGCGTGACCGCCACCCTCAGCCAGATCCTCGTCGAGGGAGGGGCCATCTTGACCGACATCGAGCAGGTGGTCGTGCAGGGCCAGCTGACCCTCTGCTTGCTGGTCGATCTGCCGCGCGCCAGCGACGTGCTCAAGGAGCTGCTGTTCGCCGCCAAGCAGCTGGGGATGTCGCTGGACTTCAACCCGGTCAGCAACGCCGAGCCGCCCACCGGCGCGGGCGATGCCGCCGCGAACCAGCGCTACGTCATCACCGCCATCGCACCCAGCCTGGGCGCCGGCCACATCCACGCCATCGCCTCCACCCTGGCGGGCCAGGGGGCCAACATCGAGAAGATCTCCCGGCTGTCCGAGGGCGCGCTGGCCTCGGTCGAGATCCACGCCACCCTGGCGGCGGGCGGTGACCCCGACCGGCTCAAGCGCGATCTGCTGGGGGTGGCCGGCCACTCCTCCTTCGACGTGGCCCTGCAGCGCGAGGGGCTGTTCCGGCGGTCCAAGCGGCTGGTGGTCATGGACATGGACTCCACCCTCATCCGCATCGAGGTGATCGACGAGCTGGCCCGGGTGGCGGGCGTGTACGACAAGGTCGCCGCCATCACCGAACGGGCGATGCAGGGGGAGATGAACTACGACGAGTCGCTCCGCCAGCGCGTGGCGCTGCTGGCCGGGCTCGAGGCGGCGGCGCTGGAGCGCATCGCCGCCGAGCTGCCGCTGACCCAGGGGGCCGAGACCCTGGCCCGCGTGCTCAAGCGGCTGGGCTACCGCCTGGCCATCATCAGCGGCGGCTTCACGCACGCGGCCGAGGCGCTCAAGCGCCGCCTGGGCATCGACTACGCCTTCTCGAACAACCTGGAGATCGAGGGCGGCCGGTTGACCGGGCGCGTGCTGGGACCGATCGTCAACGCACAACGCAAGGCCGAGCTGCTGGAGATCATCGCCCAGCTCGAGGGCGTCGTGCTCGACCAGGTCGTGGCCGTGGGCGACGGCGCCAACGACATCCTGATGCTGGAGAAGGCCGGGCTGGGGATCGCGTTTCACGCCAAGGCCAAGCTGCGCGAGGCGGCTGACACGGCCATCTCCGGCGCCGGTCTCGACGCGATCTTGTATCTGCTGGGCATCAGCGCGCGCGAGATCAAAGAGATCCGCTGACCAAAATCGGCGGGGGTGCCTGACGGTTTCCGCCTGCCGCGCAGCCTGGTCAGCGCCAGCGGATTGACGACCGCCTCCGGTCACGCGGAACCCGGCAAATCCCCGGGACTATCCCGTGGCGACAGGTGTGCGTGGCCCTGGCTTCCTGAAGGCTGGTACATCGGCTGCATTGTCTGGGAGGCGTGAGGGCGCAGCGGCGCACTCAGCGGAAGAAGGAAAGGAAGCGGAGGAGCAAACCATGACACTGAAGCGGAAGAAGAACTCGGGTTTCACGCTGGTCGAGTTGATGATCGTCGTCGCCATCATCGGGATCCTGGCCGCCATCGCCATCCCGGCCTTCTCGCGGTACGTGAAGAAGTCACGCACCGCCGAGGCCGCTGGCCACCTGAACAAGATGTGGCAGGGCTCGGTCGCCTACTACGAAGGTGACCAGGGCGGCGGCACCACCGCTCGCCAGTTCCCGGCGACCGACGGCACCATCAACTCGACCGACTGCTGCTCGGCCACCGCGGCCAAGTGCGCGGGCAACGACCCCCGCTACAACAACGCGACCTGGGTGGCTCTGAACTTCTCGCTGCCGGATCCGTACAACTACTACCCCAGCTA
>JBKPRZ010000563.1:0-22245 GCA_046734815.1 Myxococcota bacterium
GTTGCGGACGGTGAACACGCGCGCCGGGCTGGCCACGCCCACCAGGGCCTCGCCCCAGCTGGGGCCCTCGGCGGCGGGCTCGATGCGCAGGGCGGGGACGACCACGCGGCCCTGGATGGCGGCGCTGGCGGTCAGCGGGGCGGCGCCTGCCGGCGTGCCGACCACCTGCAGGGTCCCGGTCACGGTGCCGGCGGCGGCGGCCTGATCGGGCTGGAAATGGGTGGTCACGGCGCAGGTGCCGGCGGCCGGGATGGCGGGCGAGCAGGTCTGCGCGCTGACCGTGAATCCGGCGCCGGTGGCGGTCACCCCGTCGGCGGCGACGGCCACCGTCACGCCGGTGTCGTTGCTGACGGTCAGGACGCGTTCGATGGCGGCGGCCACGCCCGGAGTGGCGCTGCCGAAGTCCGACGGGGTGGGCGCGAGGTAGATCCCGCCCACCGGCAGCCCGACGCCCGACAGGGCCTTGTCCTGGTTGCCGGAGGCGGCGCCGAAGCCGCTGGCCGACACGCGCAGGGTGCCGCTCAAGGGGCCCAGGGCGGTGTTGGGACGGAAGCGCAGCACCAGGTCGCAGGTGGCGCTGGCCGCGAGCGGCTCGCCGTTCACGCAGACCGGATTTCCGGTGGCGGCGTTGGTGCCCATGGTCAAGGTCGACTCGAAGTTGGCCGGCACCTCGATCCGCAGCGGGCCGGAGCTGACCGCGCCGCTGTTCTGCAGCTGCACCAGATGGGTGCCGCTGACCTCGTTGACCTTCACGCCCCCGAACGCGCGCGGGGCGTTGCCGTCGACGTAGGCCAGCGCGGCGTCGGCGCGCAGGGTGCCGCTGAGCTCGGAGTCGGCGGTGGCGGTGGGGGCGGCCGGGGTGCTGCGCGCCTCCAGGCGGGCGAGCTTGCGGCCGGGCGTCGCGCCGGACGGTGTCACCATCGCCACCTCCACCCGGCAGCTGACGCCGGGCCCGAGCGCGGTGGGGCAGACCATGCCGGCCACGGTGCTGGGAAACACCTGGAAGTAGCTGGCCCCGTCGGCGGTGGCGCCGACGGCGTCGCTGGCCTTCAGATCGATGGTGAGAGCGAGGGCGGCGGCCCCCCGGTTGGTGATGACGAATTCGCGGCGGGCGTTGGTCTGGCCGAGCACGTTCAGGGTGCCGCCAAGGTCGAAGTCCTGCGCGCCGGGCTCGATGATCAAGGTGGAGACGCCGGTGCCGTCCAGGCGCACGTCGACCGAGCCGCCCGGGTTGCCGAACACCCGCAGGATGCCGGTGCGCAGGCCGGTCGCCACCGGCAGGAAGCGCACGTCGAAGGTGCAGCTCTCGCCGGCGGCCAGCGGGCGCGGGCTGCTGTTGTCGGCCAGGAGGCAGCCGTTGCGAGTGACGGCGTAGTCGTCGGTGAAGCGGTCGTTCTCGGTGTCGAGCTGGATGCCGCCGGTCGCCGGCCGGTCGCCGCCGTTGGCGACCCGGAAGGTGTGGGTCACCCCCGCGGAGCCGACCGCCACCGAGCCGAAGTCATGCGTGGCCGGCTCGACGCTGATCTGGGCGGCGGCGGTGGCGTTGCCCGACAGCGCGGTGGTGGCGGTGTCGGTCTGGCTGGCGCCGGCGGCGGTGAAGGTGCCGGTGGCCGACAGGGTGGCGGTCTTGGCCCCCGGCGTGGTCGGCACGAACCGCACCGTGACCGTGCAGGTGCCGCCGTTGCCCGCTGGCGGAGCGGTGGCGCAGCCGTCGCTGGCGATGACGAAGTCGGAGCTGCCCACCAGGGTCACCGCCACGGCGGTCATCGGATGCGGGCCGTTGTTGGTCAGGACGAAGGGGAACTCGGCGGTGCTCCCGGCCTCGCGGTCGCCGAAGCTGTGCGGCCGCGGCGACCACTGCAGCGGGCCGGTCCCGGTGCCGGCGAGCGCCAGGGTGGCGGTGACCCCCTCGGAGGTGGTGACCCGCAGGCTGCCGGTCTTGGGGCCGATCGACTGCGGCTGGAAGCGCACCTTGATGGTGCAGCGGCCGTCGGCGGGCAGCTGCGACGTCGTCTCGCAGGTGCCGCCCGCCCGGGCGAAGCTGGGCGGCGAACCGCCGCCGTCGAAGCTGATGGTGAAGGTGCCGGTGGCCGCGCGCGCGTGCAGGAAGAACTCCTGGTCCTCGCTGAGAAGGCCGGTGGCCCGGTCGGGGAACGTGAAGGAGGTGATGGGCCGCTCGCGCGGGCTCTCGATCTCCAGCAGCCCCTGCGCCCGCCCCTGCAGCAGCAGGCTGGCCACGCCGCCCGCTCCCGCACGCACGTTGAGGGTGGCCACCCGCGCCCCCGCGGCGGCCGGGTGGAAGAACACGGTCATCGAGCACTGCCCGCCGGGCGGCAGCGGCGCGCCGCAGCCGTTGGACCCCTCGACCACCCCGAAGTCGGTGGCGTTGGCGCCCTCGATGGTGGTGGCCAGCATGCCCGAGGCGGTCATGCCGGTGTTTCGCACGAACACGGTGGCCACCGACTGCGCGCCCACGTCACTGTCCAGCTCGAGCACGGTCAGGTTGCCACCGTCGGCACGCTGGAAGGCGATGCTCGCCGGCGCCGCGCCGGTGGCGGTCAAGGTGGCGGTGATGCTGCCGCCGGGGCTGGCGCTGGCGGTCAGGGTGGTGTTGAAGTCGCCGACGTTGGCGGCCACGAAGCGCACCGAGGCCGAGCAGGACTCGCCCGGGGTGAGGGTCTGGTTCTGGCAGCCGTTAGAGCCGATCACGAACTGGCTGGAACCGGTGGCCAGCTGCACCACGCCCGACTCGACGTCGCCGCGGTTGGTGACGGTGACGATCACCTCGCTGGAGGTCTGACCCAGACCGACGCTGCCGAAGCTGGCGGCGGTGCGGTCGAGGGTGAGCTGGGCGCCCACCACGGCGCGGCCGCTGAGCATGGCCCCGGTGGAACCGGCCTGATCGGAGGCCGCGGTCAGCGGCGAGCTCTTCTGACCCGCGCCCGAGGGAGCGAACAGCACGGACACGGTGCAGCTGCCACCGGCGGGCAGCGAGCGATCGCTGCAGGCGTCGGTGCCCGGCACCACCCGGAAGTCGGGGGCGGCGGTGGTGATCCGCAGCGCACCGCTGGCCGCGCCGCCGGTGTTGGTGATGGTGAAGCTGGTGGGCTCGCTGGACTGCCCGACGGTGGCGGTGCCGAAGTCGCGGGTGGTGGGGGCGATGGTGAGCGCGGGACGGCGGACGCCGGTGCCCGAGACGATGGTCTCGGCGGGCGCGAGATCGGTCATGCGGACCTTGCCCGTGGCCTTGACGGTGGCCATGGCCGCCCCCTCCGCCGACGGCGTGAACACCACCGTCAGGGTGCAGGAGCCGTTGGCGGGCAGCTTGGTGCCGCAGTCGTGCCGGAGGGCGAACTTCGGATCGGAGCTCTCGACCTTCAGCGCCTCGATCTCCTCCTGGCCCTCGTTGCGCAGGGTGAGGGTCAGCTCGGGGCTGGCCGATCCGATGGTCACCGGTACGAAGCTGGGCCGGTCGGGAGCCAGCACCAGGCTGGCCGGGGCCACGCCGGTGCCGCTGAGCGGGACGCCCAGAGGGTCGCCGTCGGAGACGGCCAGGGCCAGCTCGGCGCGCTTGGCGCCGACCGAGCGCGGGGTGAAGGCGACCATGACCGAGCAGGTCCCGCCCGCCTGGATGGTGCCGGGACAGCCGTTGGTAACCCGGAAGTCCATGCTGGTGGTGGTGGCGGTGAAGCCGCTCAGGGGCGCGTTGCTGCCGTTGCGGACGGTGACCACGCTGGTGGCTCCCACGCGGCCGGCGCCGACCGGATCGAACTCGAGCGCGCCGGGGCTGGCGGTGACCGACGGGCGGGCCACGCCGGTGCCCTGAAGCGGGATGGCGAGCGGCTGTGCGCCACTGCCGGTGATGGCGATGGTCAAGGTCCCGGTCTTGGCGCCGACCGAGGTGGGCTTGAACACGATCGCCTGCATGCACGCCGCCCCTCCTTTGAGCGTGGTCGTGCAGTCACCGGTGGCCTTCTCGAACATCTCGCCCTGGATGCGGATCTCGAGCCCGACCGCCTCCAGGCTGCCCTCGTTGCTGATGATCAACGCCTTGGGCTCGCTGGTGCCGCCGACCATGACCGACCCGAAGTTGAAGTCCATCTGCCCGGCGGTGACCCGGGCGGGGCTGAGGGCGCGGCCACTCAGCGGGACCGACTTCTTGCCGCCGCCGGCGAGGATGTCCAGGGTGGCCATCTTGTCGCCGGGGCTGGTCGGCTTGAACACCACCGTGACAAGACAGGTGGCGTTCCGGGCCAGCGCCCCGGCGCAGCTGCCGCTCACCGCGAACTGGCTGGCGCCCGGGCCGCCGGCGCTGGCCAACACCGTGCTCAGCGAGCCGGCGGCGGTGTTGCGCACGGTGAACATCTTCGGCTCGCTGGCCTGGTTGACCAGCACGTCGCCGAAGGTGTGCATGGGTGGGTCGATGCTCACCGGGGCCGGGACGCCGCCGTCGCCACCGCTGGCGATCCCGCCGCCCTTGGTGTCCTCGCTCCCGCCACACCCGGCCGCGAGACCGGCGGCCACCACGGCCAGCAGAACAGGAAGCGCACGCGGACATCGCGAGCCACGCAAAGAAGTCATGAGTCTAGCCTCCGTCGAAAACATCGCCGGCCTGGAAATACCGGCGAAAAGGCGCCCATTTTCTGGCTTCCCGGACAAATCGCAAGCGGAAACCAGGGCGGATCAGCGTACCTGCGCGGTAACCTGGCAACCGCCCGGAACCGCCCGGCCGACCGTGCGTCCGACGTTGTGATTCCGGTCGCAACTGTTCAGTCCGGGTGGCCTCGGCATGCTAGGGTTCATCGGGATCAATGGATACGATCGACGGTTCTCCTCCCCCGGCTCCGCCTTCTCCCTTTGGCCAGCGCATCCCCGTGGCCATCGAGGAGGAGATGAAGTCGTCGTTCATGGACTACGCCATGAGCGTCATCGTCTCGCGCGCGTTACCGGACGTGCGCGACGGTCTGAAACCGGTCCACCGCCGCATCCTGTACACCCAGCACCTGACCAACAACGTCTGGAACCGGCCTTACATCAAGTGCGCGCGTGTGGTCGGGGACGTGCTGGGGCGATTCCATCCCCACGGCGATTCGGCGGCCTACGACGCCCTGGTGCGCCTGGCCCAGGACTTCGCCATGCGCTACCCGCTGATCGACGGGCAGGGCAACTTCGGCTCCATCGACGGCGACCCACCGGCGGCCTATCGGTACACCGAGTGCCGCATGGAGAAGATCGGCCAGGAGTTGCTGGCCGACATCGACAAGGAGACGGTCGAGTTCCAGCCCAACTACGACGACAAGGAGCTGGAGCCGACGGTCCTGCCGACCAAGCTGCCCAACCTGTTGATCAACGGCGCCTCGGGCATCGCGGTCGGCATGGCCACCAACATCCCGCCCCACAGCCTGCGCGAGATCGTCACCGCCACCATCGCGCTGATCAAGAACCCGCACGTCACCATCGACGAGCTGCTGGAGTTCGTGCCCGGACCGGACTTTCCCACCGGCGGGATCATCTGCGGACGGGAAGGGATCCGGGCCGCCTACCGCAATGGCCGCGGGTCCATCCTGGTGCGGGGACGCACCGCCGTCGAGGAGCACCCCAAGACCGGACGCAAGTCGCTGGTCACCACCGAGATCCCGTACCAGGTCAACAAGGCCAAGCTGATCGAGAAGATCGCCGAGCTGACCCGGGACAAGAAGATCGACGGCATCTCCGACATCCGCGACGAGTCCGATCGCGAGGGCATGCGCATCGTCATCGACCTGAAGAAGGACGCCGTGCCGGAGGTGGTGCTCAACAACCTCTGGAAGATGACGCCTCTTCAAGATTCGTTCGGGGTCAACATGCTGGCCATCGCCGACGGCCGGCCGCGCGTGCTGTCGTTGAAGGAGGCGCTGACCCACTTCGTTCACCACCGGCGCGAGGTGGTCACCCGCCGCACGCAATACGATCTGAGGCAGGCCCAGGATCGGATGCACATCCTGGAAGGCCTGAAGATCGCCGTCGACAACATCGACGCGGTCATCGACCTCATCCGCGCGTCCAAGGACACCGACGCCGCCAAGCGCGGGTTGATCGAGACCTTCGAGCTGTCGGCGCGCCAGGCCCAGGCCATCCTGGACATGCGCCTGGCCAAGCTCACCGGCCTGGAGCGCGAGGCGCTGATCAACGAGATCAAGGAGGTGGGCGAGCTGATCGCCAAGCTGGAGGGGATCCTGGCCAGCGACCAGGTGTTGACCCAGGTGATCGTCACCGAGCTGGAAGAGGTCCGTCAGATGTACGGCGACGACCGCCGCACCGAGATCACCGACCTGGACGTCGAGATCGACCTCGAGGACATGATCGCCCCCGAGGAGATGGTGGTGACGGTGACCCACGGGGGGTACGTCAAGCGCAGCGCCAAGAACCTGTACCGGGCCCAGCGCCGGGGCGGCCGCGGCATCACCGGGGCGGCCACCCACGAGGAGGACTTCGTCTCGCAGATGTTCGTGGCCTCGACCCACGATAATCTATTGATGTTCACCAGCAAGGGGCGGGTCTACTCGCGCAAGGTGTGGGAGGTGCCGGCGGCGGGGCGGGCGGCGCGGGGCAAGGCCTTCGTCAACCTGCTGCCGCTGCAGCAGGAGGAACGGGTGGTGGCGCTGCTGCCGGTGACCGAGTTCGCCGAGGGGGCCTTCGTGGTGATGGCCACCAGCCGGGGCATCATCAAGAAGACCTCGCTGGGCGCGTTCTCCAGCATCCGCCAGAGCGGGATCATCGCCCTGACCATCGACGACGACGACGCGCTGGTGGGGGTGCGGATCACCGAGGGCAACGCCGACCTGCTGCTGGGCACGCGGGACGGCTGGGCCATCCGCTTCCGCGAGGAGAACGTCCGCCCGATGGGCCGGGCGGCGCGCGGGGTGCGCGGAATCAAGCTGCGCGCCGACGATGACCAGGTGGTGGGGATGTCGGTGGTGCCGCGCGAGCAGCCGGTGACCCTGCTGACGGTGTGCGAGCGCGGCTACGGCAAGCGCACGCCCACCTCGGATTACCCGACCAAGAACCGCGGCGGCAAGGGGGTCATCACCATCAAGACCACCGAGCGCAACGGCAAGGTGGTGGGCCTGCGCATCGTGACCGACGAGGACGACCTGATGTTGATCACCGACGGCGGCAAGCTGATCCGCATGCCGGTGGACGGCATACCCACCATCGGCCGCAACACGCAGGGCGTGCGCCTCATTCGCCTGGAGGAGGGCGAGAAGGTGGTGGCGATGGAGCGCCTGGCCGAGAAGGAAGAGGGCGAACACGAGGTGTCACCCGAGGTCGCGGCCGCGCGCGCCGAGCAGCAGACCCTGGCCGAGGAGGACCTCGGCGAGGAAGGCGGCGACGAAGAGGATTCGGGCGAGGGCGAGGAGGACGACGAGGGCGACGACGGCAACGGCACGCCCGGGTCCAACTAATGCGGCTTCGCCGCCGGGGAAGAGGGCGCAGCAGACTGCGCCCCCTCCCCCGAGCCCTCTCCCCGGATCCAGGTCAGGTGAACTGATCGCGAAAGTGACGTGTCTCTGCGCCAGGCGCAGCCCGGCTCCGAACACAGAAAGTGCAGAAGTCGCGTCACTCGGTCGGATTC
This sequence comes from Myxococcota bacterium, assembly GCA_046734815.1. Classification (GTDB taxonomy): domain Bacteria; phylum Myxococcota_A; class Polyangia; order Fen-1088; family Fen-1088; genus CAVYGB01. Next base: position 7,616 of record JBKPRZ010000563.1, read on the forward strand.
TCTCTGGAGAAGATCAACTAGTATCGGGAGCAGGAGGCTCCACGAGGCGACCAGATGAAGGACAGCCGTAGGATGACGAAGTCGCGGGCGGCGTTCGAGCGGGCTTCGAAGATTTTTCCGGGCGGGGTGAACTCGCCGGTGCGCGCGTTCAAGGCGGTGGGCGGGACGCCGGTGTTCCTGGCGCGCGGCCAGGGGGCTCACGTCTGGGACGTGGACGGCAACCGATACCTCGATTTCATGGGCTCCTGGGGGCCGCTGATCCTCGGTCACGCCGATCCCGATGTGCTCGAGTCCATCAAGACGGTGGCGGCCAACGGCACCACCTTCGGGGCCTCGACCGAGCTGGAGATCGCGCTGGGCGAGGAGCTGCGGTCGGCGGTGCCGTCGCTCGAGCGGATGCGGCTGGTCTCCTCGGGCACCGAGGCGACCATGTCGGCGCTGCGGCTGGCGCGCGGGTTCACCGGGCGACCGAAGATCGTGAAGATCGAGGGCGCCTACCACGGCCACGCCGACATGTTGCTGGTGGCGGCCGGGTCGGGCGTGGCCACGCTGGGCATCCCGGGGTCGGCGGGCGTCACCGCGGCGGCGGTGGCGGACACCCTGCTTGTGGCCTGGAACGACGAGGCCGCGATGCGCGCGGCGCTGCAGGCCAACGCCGGGCAGGTGGCGGCGATCATCGTGGAACCGGTGCCGGGCAACATGGGGCTGGTGCCCCCCGCGGCCGGGTACCTGGCGACGCTGCGCAAACTGTGCGACGAGCACGGCTGCCTGCTGATCTTCGACGAGGTGATCACCGGCTTCCGGGTCGCGCGCGGCGGGGCCCAGGCGCTCTACGGGATCCGGCCGGACCTGACCTGCCTGGGCAAGATCGCCGGCGGTGGACTGCCGCTGGGGGTGTACGGCGGTCGGGCGGACGTCATGAGCCGGATCGCGCCCGAGGGCCCCGTGTACCAGGCCGGGACGCTGTCGGGGAATCCGCTCGCCGTGGCGGCCGGGCTGGCCACGCTGCGCAAGCTCAGCACGACGTTGTACGAAGGGCTGGAGGCGCTGGGCAAGCGGCTGGAGGCGGGGCTGAACGCGGCCATCGCCCGCACCAGGACCGTCGCCCGGGTGCAACGGCTGGGGTCGGCCTTCACGCTGTTCTTCAGCGGCGAGCCGGCGACCGACTTCGCCTCGGCCAAGCGGGCTGATTCGGCGCGGTTCGGGCGGTTCTTCCATCAGATGCTGGACCGGGGCGTGTACCTGCCGCCGGCGCAGCTGGAGGCGGGGTTCATCTCGGCCGCTCACACCGAGACCGACATCGACGCCTTCGTCTCCGCCGCCGAAGCCGCCCTGCCCGCCTCCGCGGCCGCCGGGTGAGCAGAAAAGTCAGGTGAGACCGCAGCCTTGCGTGAGGCGCGCAAAGCCACTGGCGGCCGCCGTCGTTTCAGGTTAAATAGCCCGTCCCCCTGCTACAGGTCGGAGATTCAAAGAGCATGCCTAGAAAAAGCCCTCTCGCCCAGGTCAACGAGACCTTTGGTGGCAAGGACAAGTTGGTCGAGAAGCTCCTCCCGCTCCTCGAGAGCGACGAATCCAAGGAGGAGATGCGCAAGCGCCTCCTGGCCGCGGCGAACAGCAAGCTGCTCCACCTCCACGAGGTGGCGAGCATGGTCAAGGAGAACTATGGGTCGCGCGACAAGCTGCTGACCGCCGCCGCCGCCGCCCTGGGCCGCAGCAAGGACAAGGATTACCTGGCCAAGCTGGAAGGCTTCTCCACCGCCAAGCTGATCGACGTGACCATCACCGCCGAACGGCGGGCCAAGCGCGCCGCCGAGAAGAAGCGCCCGACCGGCAAGGGCGCGCCGGCCCAGGCCACCAAGTAGCCTCGACCGGCGCCACTGGCCGCTTCAGAGCAGCTTCAGAGATAGAAGCCCAGGTCCAGGGTCAGCCCGAAGGACCGGGTCTTGGCGTAGTCCGCGTCGTTCAGCTTGGACGTGAAGTCCAGCAGCAGGATGGGACCGAACCCCACGAACAGGTGGGGGAACGGGTGGAAGAGCACGGGCGCTTTCAGCAGCAGGGCGAAACGCTGCAGGGTGATCGTCTCGCGGCCGCCGCTCGTCTGCTGGCTGAGCTTGCCGCGGATGTATTCGATTCCCACCAGCGGAAAGATCGACGCGCGCGGACTGATCCAGATGTTGTAACCGGCCAGCGGACCGAGCGCGAACTCGGTGGTCGAGCTGTCGCCCTCGGCCTCGTGGTGGAAGTTGATCAGGCCGCCCACCGCCAGGTTGCGCGCCAGGAAGAAAAGCAGCGAGGGGGCGATGGTGATGTCGGGCCCGGACACGCTGAGGTTGTTCAAGGTCTTGCTGACGTAGCCGAGGTCGAGGCGGAAGTCGCCGGTGATGACCATCTGCCCGGGCGAGCCGAAGCCCTCGGGGCCGGTGCTGGCCAGACTGGGGTCCTGTTTCGAGAAGCTGGGATCGCTGGTCGGAAACTGCTGCGCCCACGCCGCCGCCTCCAGGAACACGCAAGAGAGCACCAGGGAACCGACCATCACGAGCTTCATCGCCACCTCCGTTGATCCAGCGTATCCCGTAGCGGCCCTGTCCGCCTAGCTCCTTCAGCCTTTGCGGATGCGTTCGCGCAGGAGGCGGAACTCGTCGAAGCTGGCGCAGCGGAGGTAGGGGTTCTCCAGCGATTCGCGGCTGAGGGTGGATGTGGGGAAGGGGCCGTAATCGTGACCGGGGTAGACGCGGGTCTCCTCGGGCAGGGTCAGCAGGCGTTGCAGGCTGTCCCACAGGGCGCGGGTGTCGCCGCCCGGGAAGTCGGTGCGGCCGCAGCCGCCGACGAACAGCACGTCGCCGGTGATCACGTATCCGTCGGCCAGGTAAGAGGTGCCGCCCGCCGTGTGGCCGAAGGTCTCTAGCGCGCGCAGCCCGCGGCGGCCCAGGGCGATGTCCTCGCGATCGCGCACCGGCACGATCTCGGCCGCCAGCCCGCGCAGGCGGTCGGCCTCGTTCGGGTGCACGCGGGTGACCGCACCGGTGCGCGCGACCATCTCCGCCACCCCCTCGATGTGGTCGTGGTGGGTGTGGGTGATCAGCAGGGTGGTGATGCGAACGCCGAGGCGGTCGGCCTCGCGCAGCAGGCGGTCCACCTCCCAGGCCGGGTCCACCACCGCGGCCTCCTTCGTCTCGGGGCAATACAGGATCTCGCAGAAGTTCTGCGCCAGCCCCACCTCGATCTGCAGCACCTCGGGCGCCGGGGGCAGGCCTTCGGTGAGCGAGGCGCCGTCGTTGGCGCCGTCATTCACTTGGACTCGACCTGGATGCGCGAGGCGCCCAGGTTGTCGGCGCTGTCCCAGACCCGCACGTTCACCACGTGGGGGCCGCGGCGCAGACCGTCGGGCAGGCGGATGGCGAAACCCTCGTTGCGCTGATCGAACAGCCCATCGGTGGGGGTGGCCGGGCGCCAGTCCTCGCCGTCGACCGAGAACTCGATGTGGCTGACCAGCGAGGTGGTGTCGCGCGCGCGGCCGGTGACCGCGGGCGGGTGCGATTGCAGGTTGACCACCTCGGGCCGGGTGTTGTCGACCAGGAAGGGCGCCGAGACGAAGGTCGAGTCCAGGACCCGGTCGCTGGCGTTCGAGCGCTCGTCGGTCGCCCAGACCCGCACCAGGTACTTGCCGTCGGGGACCGAGTCGGTGTTCCAGTCGTACTCCGCCTTGGTCAACGGATCGGCCCCGCCCAGCGGCCGCCAGACCGACTCGCGCTCTTGCCGGTAATACAGCCGGTACAGCAGCGAGTCGTTGTCCGGGTTCTCCACCTTCCAGCGCAGCTTCAGGGTGGCCGAGTGCGACCGGGCGGTGCCGGCCGCGCCGGTGGCGCCGGCGGTGGTCGAGGGGGCATCGGCCAGGGTGACGTCGGTGACCCGCGCGCGCTGGTTCTGGGGCAGGTAGAAGACCGAGACCTCGTTGAGGCCGGTGGCCTTGGCCGGGAAGGAGACCCGGTACTGCAGGTAGCGGCTCGAGGGGCTGGCCACCTTGCCCTCCCCTTCTCCGCCCTCGGCGCCCGGCGTTTCGAGCTTCTTCCAGGCGGTCCAGGTCTTGTCCGGCTTGGCGGTGTTGCCCGAGCGGGTCTCGAACACCAGGTTGGGCGACCCGGTCCAGCGCAGACGGCCCCAGCTGGTGAAGAACTCGCCGTCGAACACCTTGGACAGGTAGGTGGCCTCGCCCGCCGCCGCCGGGCGCACCTCGTACACGCCGCCCACGTCGCCGGTGCCCACCAGGAAGCCGTCGGCCGAGCGCACCAGAGTCAGCGCCTGGCGCTCGGACAGATCCGCCGCCAGCGCGAAGGTGCGGTCGGGCAGCAGGCGGTAGACCTTCCCCTGGGTGCCCGCCGCCGCGTACACGTCGCCGCCCGGATCGGCCAGCAGCGCGGTCAGATAGCCGTCGCTCAGCGCGAACACCTGCTCGATGGCGCCGGCGTCGGTCAGCCGGTAGACGGCCCCCCGCGCCTTGCTGGAGCTGCCGCCGCTGCCCGAGCCGCCCACCGCCGCCGGGGCGGCGCCGGTCAGCGAGATGCGGGTGCCCTTGGCGGCGGCCGGGGTGGTGCCGCTGCTGCTGCCGCCCTCGCTACCGCCGCCGCTCTCGAAGTCGTTCACGGCGACGTAGGTGACGTTGCCCACCCGGAGGATGGCCCGCACCTCCTCGGCCTCGAAGTCGTGCACCGCCTCGGCGCGCCCGTCGGAGAAGACGCGGTAGAGGATGCCGCTGTCCGAGGTGCCCGCCAGCAGCACGCCGTTGCCCAGCGACAGCAGCGAGACCACCTGCTTGTCGCCCGAGTCCCACAGCAGCCGCACCGAGCCCTTGGCGTCGAGGGCGAATATCTTGCCGGTGCCGCCCGTGCCCGCGTAGGTGGTGTTGGTGCTGGCGTCGTGCACCAGGCTCCAGACGTGCTCGGCACCCAGCCGCGCGAAGCTGCGCGCCTCGCCCTTGGCCGGATCGATCAGGAAGACGCGGCCGCCCGGGGTGGTTCCGGCCAGCAGCGAGCCGTCCGGGCGCACCGCCAGCGAGGTGATCCAGGGGACGTCCAGGTCGGCCAGCTTGCGCGCGGCCGGGGCGGTGTTGCCCTGGCGCAGGGTCACCGCGAACAGGCGGCCCTGGTCGCCGGTGCCGAAGTAGGCGGTCTTGCCGTCGGGGCTGAGGGCGGACGACCAGACGAAGGCGGCGTCCAGGGCGACGCGGGTGGCCTTGAGGCCGGGGCCCACCTCGCCGGAGGGCAAGATGACCGTTGTGGTGGCCTCCCCTTCCTCGAAGTCCTTGGCGGTGGTCTGGCGGAAGGACAACGTCCCGCCCGCCCGGAGGGCGCCGGCGGTGAGCAGAACAGCGAGCGCAACCGCCCAGGCGGTGCGGGAAGGTGACAACATGGGCCGGAAAGTCTAGCGCAGGCCTGGCGGCCCGTGCAGGGCTATCGGGGCCCGGACGGAGGGGTGGGCGGCGCAGCCGGCCCGTTGTTGCTGGCGATCCGGCCCTGCACCGCCGCCAGCAGGTCCACCCCGGCGGCGGCCTTGATCTGCTCGTTGGCGGTGATCAGCCGGCCGGCCACACCGCCCAGGTCGGTGGCGCCGTTGGTGGCCGAACCTCCCACACCGCCCAGGACCGTCAGGCGGTCGACCTTCAGATCGTGGACCGTGCCCATCACGATGCGCACCAGCTCGTCGATCTTCTGCATGAGGAACACCTCGCGCGCCCCCGGACCCACCCGGCTCCAGGTGGCGGCGATCTGCTGCATGGCCTCGGCGGTGGCGCGGCCCTGCTCGACGATCTTGGCGGCGTCACCGCGGGCGGACGCCTCGGCCGCCGCCTTCTGCGCGCGGGCCGGCTCGAGCACGTCGGCCTGCAGCTGGCGGCGCACCTGCTCGATGCGCGCGCGCTGGACCTCCAGCTCGGCCTCGGCGCGGGCCAGGCGGGCGGTCACCTTGCCGCGCGCCTCGGCGATCATGGCGGCGCCGCGGGTCTGGGCGTCGGCCACCCGCCGGGCGTTGTCGGCGCGCAGGGTGCCGAGCTGCGCCTCCAGCCGCGAGATCTCCGTCTCCTGGTGGTTGACCGCCGCGCGCACCGCCGATTCGGCGCGCGAGTTGGCCTCGGCGATCAGGGCCCGCTTCTGCACCTCCGCCGACTGGCGGCGGCCGATGCTGTCCAGGTAGCCGACGTCGTCGGAGACGTCCTGGATCTTCAGGGTGTCGAGCTCGAGACCCAGCCGGCGCAGGTCGTCCTCGGCCTCGTCGAGCAGCGACTGGGCGAACTTGATCTTGTCCTCGTTGACCTCCTCGGGGGTCAGGGTGGCGAGCACGCCGCGCAGGTTCCCCTCCAGGGTCTCCTTGGCCACCGCCATGATCTTGTCGCGGGCCACGCCGAGGAACCGTTCGATGGCGTTGTCCAGCACCGGCTGCTCGCCCGCCACCTTGACGTTGGCGATGCCGTGGACGTTCAGCGGGATGCCGCCGCGCGAGTAGGCCGACTTGACCTGCACCTCGATCGGCATGTTGGTGAGATCCATCCGGTCGACGGTCTCGAATAGCGGGATGCGCACGGCCCGGCCACCCTTGATGGTGCGGTAGCCGACCTTGCGCCCGGAGGAGGCCCGCTGGCCGCCCGAGAAGATCAGCACCTCGTTGGGCGCGCAGATGTAGAGCAGCCGCTTGATGACCAGCAGGAGGACGATCGCGAAGACCGCGATCACCGCGACCAGCGAGAGCAGCGGCATCATGGGCGGGCTCCGTCGGAAGAGGTGGTCTGGGTGGTGCGGGCGCGGGCCAGCAGCGAGGGGATGTCGACGCCGGTGGTCTCGAACAGCGAGCGGAAGACCGCCGCCACCGCCGCGGGATAGGCGGCGGCCAGCCTGGGCAGCGCCTGGCCGTCGCTGTCCACCAGCTGGATCCGCCCCACCTGCATGCGCTTGACCCCGTCGACCACCGCCTGGGTCAGCGGCTCGATCTTGTTGATGAGGAACATGTCCAGGGCGGCGTCGCCCGCCTTCATCCAGGCGTCGGACACCAGGGACAGCGACTCGGCGGTGGCGCGGCCGTTCTCGGCGATGCTGGCGGCGCTGCCGGCCGCGCTCAGGGCGGCGGCCTCGCGGTTGATCTCGGCGGGGATGACCACGTCGCTCTGCAGGCGGACCGCCTCCAGCTCGCGGCGGACCCCCTCCAGCGCCTGCATGGCGGTGGCCTGGGCGGCCAGGGCGCCGGCCTCGGCCCGCTCCTCGATGGCCTTGGCCTCCGCCTCCAGTTCGGCGGCCACCCTGCGCAGGTCGTTGCGCCGCTGGGAGATGGCCCGTTCGGCGTCGGCCTCGGCCACCTTGGCGCGCATCTCGGCGGCGGCCGCTTCCTTGGCCGCCTCGTTGCGGGCGTTGGACTCGGCGATCTCCGCCTCCTTGATCACCTGGGCGATCTGGCCGCGGCCGATCGAGTCCAGGTAGTTGGCGTCGTCGGTGACGTGCTGGATCTTCAACACGTCGAGGTGCAGGCCCAGCTTGGACAGGTCCTGCTCCACCTCCTGCGACAGCGAGTCGGCGAACTTGAGGCGGTCCTGGTTGACCTCCTCGGGGGTCAAGGTGGCCAGCACGCCGCGCAGGTTGCCCTCCAGGGTCTCCTTGGCGACCTGCTGGATGTCGGCCTGGCCGCGGCCGAGGAACCGTTCCACCGCGTTCATCACCACCTGCGGGTTGGAGGAGATCTTCACGATGGCGATGGCCCGCACTTTCAGCGGGATGCCCACCCGGGTGTAGGCCCCCTGGACCTGCACGTCGATGGGGATGCTGCGCATGTCCATGCGGGCGACGGTCTCGATGATCGGCACCCGCCAGGCGCGGCCGCCGAACACCACCCGGAAGCCCACCTCGGATCCGTCCTCCTGCCGGTGCGTGCGGCCGGCGAAGATCACCAGCTGCTGCGGCCGGCAGATCACCAGGAACTGCTTGACGAAGCCGAGCAGCACCAGGACGCCGACCGCCGCCCCCACGGCAATCACCGGCACCCCCAGCAGATCACCCGGATTGAAATCGTTCATCACTGTTCTCCTCTGCCCGGCGGCAGGGCCGCGGGGCTGCGTTCGATCAGGGCGACGTTGCCGCGCATGCCGACCACCAGCGCGGTGTCGCCGGGGGCCAGCGCCCCGTCGGATTCGGTCTCCGCGACCAGATCGGTGCTCATGCCACCGATGGACAGGCGCACCTTGCCGCGGGTGCCTCGCTGCACGGGCAGCAGCACCCGCCCCTCCCGGCCGATGTGGGCCTCGGCGCTGCCCAGCAAGCCCACCGGGCGGCGGGCCAGCCCCTGCAGCACGCGGGCAGACGCGTAGCCGCAGCCCAGGCCGACCCCGCCGGCCACGAACGGAGTCAGCACGGCCAGCCCGCCGGTGAGGGTGAGCAGGGCGCCGCTGAGCCCGAAGAAGGTCAGCGCGAAGGCCCAGAAGCGCAGGCTGAAGAACGGCAAGGTGGCGGCGTGGTGGCCCTGGCCGTGCTGGCCCTGGTGGTCGTCGCCGTGGGCGTGTCCGGCGTCGTGGCTGTCGCCGTGGCCGCCGCTGTCGCCGTGGGCATCACCGTGCCCACCGAAGATCGAAGCGCCCAGGAGCACCCCGCCGAACAGGAAGCTCCCCAGGTAGACCGACAGCATCGATGGCCTCACATTTGTACGACCAATGAATGACACCATGGGATAGCACCCTGGTCCATGACAATCCGCTCTCGGCTGACGGAACGATTGGCGACAGGGCGACGTTCCCGGAAAAAAACGCGGGGGCGGGCGCGCTGCGGTCAGGGCGTGGCGCGGGTGCTGGTGGCGTCCCAGAAGGCGCGCACGATCGGTGACGCGAGCTTGCGACGAGGTGTGCACAGGCCCACCCGGAACTCGCCCAGGGCGGGGTCGACCTCCAGCGGGCGCACCTCCTCGCGCAGCGGGCTGCGGTCCACCACCAGGCGCGGAACGATGCCCACCCCGCAGCCGAGCGCGACCAGAGACAGCAGCGCCTCGCTGCCCGGCACCTCGCTGTAGACCGAGGGGCGGACGCGGCGGCGGCGGAACCAGCGATCGGCCTGGTCACGGGCGATGCCGGTGGCGGGCAACACGATGGGCACCTCGGCCCAGGGCAGCGGCTTGCGGTCCACCAGCCGGGTGACCTCGCAGGGCGCGACCGGAGCGACGAAGACCAGCGGCGTGTACAGCAACACCCGCGTGAGCAGGGTGGCGGGCACGCGATCGGGGATGGCGGCGACGGCGACGTCCACGCGGCCCCTCGACACCATCTCCAGCGCGTCGGCGGCGTAGCCGGTCTCGAGGGCGATGTGCACGCCGGGGTGGCGCTGCCGGAACTCGGCCAGCACCCGCGGCAGGAAGCTCTGGCAGGCGGTGACGGAGGCGAACAGCGAGATCGTTCCCGACAGAGTCTCGGCCTTGCTCTGCAGACGGCCGCGCAGCTCTTCCCAGCGCTCGAGGGTCTCGCGCGCGTGCGCGGCGAAGCGCACGCCCTCGGGGGTGAGGGTCACCCGGCGCTGGTCGCGCTCGAAGAGCGGCCAGCCCACCTGGCGCTCGAGCCGCTGCACCGCCCGCGACAGCGCCGACGGGCTGATGTGACACTCGCGGCTGGTGCGCGCGAAGCGCAGGGTGCGCGAGAGGTGGAGGAAGAGGCGAAGCGAGTCGTAGTCCAAACGCGCGCCGGCCCCCTCCCCTGCCTACCCGGTCAGACCTGATCGCGCCGGGCGGCGAGCTTGCGATCCGCGAGCCGGTAGCCAGCGGCCACCCGGGGGCTGCGCGGCTGCAGGCCGGCGTCCAGCTGACGGTAGCGCGCGAGCAGCGTGCGTTCGCCTGCACGGCCCGCGCCGGGCGTGCGATGGTCCAGACCGACAAGCCCCCGGTATCCGCGATCCAGCAGGACCTGCAGGACGCCGTCCGGGCCGGTGGTCACAGCGCCCATTTCCAGTGGGGTCCAGTGCTCCGAACATTCGGTCATCTGCACATAGCCGATCTGGCTGCCGCAGACCATGGCCCCGAAGGTGGCCTGCTGATATCCGGCGGGGCGCGCGTACACGTCGAGCAGCATCTGGCAAGCCGGCGAGCCGACCGCCCGGCACAGCTTGAAGGCCTGGATGTCGTTGCGCAGGAACAGCCCGCGGTCGTGCACCGGTTCGATCACCATCACCAGATCGTTGCGCGCGCAGAGATCGGCGGCGCGGCGGAGGTTGTCGAGACAGCGGCGGGTCTGGGTGGCCTCGTCGGCCCCGGGATCGCGGGCGCCCGGGACCACCGTGCAGAAGCGGGCGCCGGTGCGGCGGGCCACCTCGGCTGCCAGCTGCAGGTCGCGCGCGATGCGTTCGCGGGCCTCGGGCCGACCGCTGGCGAAGGTGGGGCGCTCGCGCTCGACATGGGCGATGAACGTGCCGAGCTGCATCCCCAGGCGGTCGATCTCCCGGCCGATGGCCTCCTGCTCCGCGACCGGGCGGCGGGCGAGACCGTTGTCTTCCCAGGCCGAGAAGCCCTGGTCGGCGCCGAAGCGCAGCTGGTCGAGCAGGCCCGGGGCGTGCTCGGCGAAGGTCCCGAAGTGGGGGGCGTACTGCAGGCGGAACGCCCCGCGTTGCGGACTGGATTTCTTTCCCCCACCCCTACCCGATCGACTGGCCAGGGCCGGGGTGGCAAGAGCGGTCAGTGCGGCACCGGCGCCGGCAGTCAATACGTCTCGTCGGTTCATGGGAGCCTCCTTGCGTCGCTCCGGGGACGCGTGATTCCGGAGCGGCGTGACTCCCACATAGTGACCCGAGGGGGCGCTGCCGTTCCTCTATCGAACGCCTGCCGCGCGCGCACGCGGCGGGCAGGGCGGCGCACGCCGGGGCTTCCCCGCGGGACCGTCACCGGCGCCGTCCGACGCGCCCCGTGCGGTGTTGCACCATTTGCAACGTGACGTTGCCCAGAATGCAGTTCACGCAACGCCGCCGGTCGGACATACTGCCGGGCCATGCCGCTGACACTGCGTTTTTCGTCGAAGATCTTCCAGGTCGATACCATCGATCTGGAGGGACATCAGGAACAGATCGTCAAAGGGGGCCGCCACCTGTTTCCCCTGCTGCCCCGGGCGCTGGCCGGGATCAAGCAGATCGGGGTGATCGGCTGGGGATCCCAGGGCCCGGCGCAGGCGCAGAACCTGCGTGAGTCCCTGGAAGGCAGCGGGATCAAGGTGAAGGTCGGCCTGCGGCTCGGCTCGAAGTCCGCGGCCGAGGCCGGCAAGGCCGGGTTCACCGAGGAAAGCGGCACCCTGGGCGAGATGCTGGCGGTGGTCCGGGAATCGGACCTGGTGCTGTTGCTGATCTCCGATGCCGCCCAGGCCGAGCTGTACAGCAAGGTGTTCGAGGCGATCCGGCCGGGCGCCACCCTGGGGCTGTCGCACGGGTTCTTGCTGGGGCACATGAAGAACGTCGGGGCCAGGTTTCCCGCCAACATCAACGTCATCGCGGTCTGCCCCAAGGGGATGGGCCCGTCGGTGCGGCGGCTGTACGTGCAGGGCAAGTCGGTCAACGGTGCGGGCATCAACGCCAGCTTCGCTGTCGAGCAGGACATCGACGGCCGGGCCACCGACATCGCGCTGGGCTGGTCGGTGGGGCTGGGCTCGCCCTACACCTTCCAGACCACGCTCGAGTCCGAATACAAGTCCGACATCTACGGCGAGCGCGGCATCCTGCTGGGCGCCGTCCACGGCATCATCGAGAGCCTGTACCGGCGCTTCAGGAGCCAGGGACAGAGCCCCGAGCAGGCCTTCCTCAACTCGGCCGAGTCCATCACCGGACCGATCTCGAAGAAGATCTCCCGGCAGGGGATCCTGGCGCTGTACGAAGGCCTCGACCCCGCCGGCAAGAAGGAGTTCGAGACCGCCTACACCGCTTCGTACCCGGCGGCCATGGAGGTGCTGGCCGAGATCTACGACGACGTGTCGACGGGCAACGAGATCCGCAGCGTGGTGCTGGCGGGCGAACGCCTCAAGAAGCGGCCCATGGGCAAGATCGACGGCACCGAGACCTGGAAGGTGGGCGAGAAGGTGCGGGCGCGCCGGGTCGAGGACCAGATCCCCATCCACCCCTTCACCGCCGGCGTGTACACCGCGGTCATGATGGCGCAGATCGATCTGCTGAACGCCAAGGGGCACCCCTATTCGGAGATCGCCAACGAGTCGGTGATCGAGGCGGTCGATTCGCTGAACCCCTACATGCACAAGCGCGGGGTGGCGTACATGGTCGACAACTGCTCGACCACCGCCCGCCTGGGCTCGCGCAAGTGGGCCCCGCGCTTCGACTACACGCTGTGCGAGCAGGCCTACGTGCAGATCGACGAGGGCAAGCCAGGCGAGGCCGGGTTGATCGAGGCCTTCAAGAAGAACCTCGTCCACACCGTGCTGGCCGCCTGCGCGAAGCTACGGCCCACGGTGGACATCTTCGTGGAGTAGCAGGGCGGCCGCACGCACCCGCCGGCGGGCCGGGCCCAGGGCCCGCTGCAGGCGGGTGCGCTCGGACAGCAGCTCGTCGCCGAACAGCCGGCGGATGGCGTCGGCCAGCTCGGCGGGCGCGCCCACCACGTGGGGGGCCAGCCGGGCGCGCGCCTCGCCGGCGGTCTGGAAGCGATGGGCCGGGTCGGTGGCCAGCAAGCCGGGCAGCAGGTCGGGCAGCGGCGGCGGCAGGCCGGCGATGAAGTCCCACTCGCGCTCGCCCGGCCCGGTGGCGGCGGCCAGCAGCCGGTCGTACAGGGTCTTGCCCCGGTAAAGGGGCGCGCGGGCGGCGCAGAAATAGATGACCAGGCCGACCGAGAACAGGTCGGCGCGGTGGTCGACCGCCCCGCCCCGGGCCTGCTCGGGGGACATGAAGTCGACGTTGCCCTTGACGGTCTCGCCCTCGGGCTGGTCGCTGCCGCCCGAGCAGCCGCGGATCTGGGCGATGCCGAAGTCGAGCAGCTTCACCTCGCCGCGCTCGGAGATCAGGATGTTCTCGGGGGTGACGTCGCGGTGGACCAGGTCCAGCGGCTCGCCGTCGGGATCCAGGCGGGCGTGGGCGTATTCCAGGGCGCTGAGCACCTCGTGGGCGATGTGCAGGATGGCGCTGGCGCTCAGCGGGCGCTGTTTCAGATCGACCATCCGCCGGGTCAGCCGCCCGACGTCGCGGCCGGAGATGTATTCCTCGACCAGGTAGCGCTGCCCGGCCACCTCGCCGAAGTCCACCACCGCGGCGATGTTGGGGTGGACGAGCGCGGCGCCCAGCTCCTTCTCGGCCAGGAAGTGGGTGATGGCCAGCGTGTCCTCGGCCCGGTCGCTGCGCAGGCGCTTGACCACCAGCGGTCGGATCGAGCCGTCGGGTTCATGGGCGGCGGCGGTGAAGACCTCGGCCAGCCCGCCCTCGCCGATGCGATCGATCAGCAAGTAGCGGCCCAGGCGCTCGGGTGCGCGCGGGTCGGTGGCGCTGTCGAGGATCTCTGCCTCACCGAGATCCCCGTCAGACGATGCCATGAACGAAGACGGGTCTGCAGGGCGGCGGCGGACCACCACCATCAGCCCGAGGAGGGATACGGTCGCACCGAGCACCAGCCAGAGGATCGGCCCCACCACGCACAGCAGAATACAGAAAATTCCCTCCGTAGATCAGCCGTTTCGCGCGCAAGGTCAGGTAAAAACCTGCCCACAGTTTATCCACAGGCGACGGTGTCTGGACGCCGCGCTCCTACACCCGGAGCTAGGGAATCTCGTGGCCGCGGGCCGCTTCCCACAGCAGGTACCAGTCCTCGCGGTCGAGGGTGATGCCGGCGGCGGCGGCCATGCTCTCGATGCGCTCGGGGCGGTTGGTGCCGAAGACCGCCAGCGGGCGGCTGGGGTGGGCCATCACCCAGGCCAGGGCCAGGCGCTCTGGCTTGGCGTCGTCGTAGCTGCCCGCGATCGTTGCCATGGCCGCGCGGATGCGCTGGGCGGCGGGGTCCTGGGGGTCGAACAGGCGCCCGCCCCCCAGGGGGGACCAGGCCATGGGGGCGATGCCCAGGCGCTGGCACTGGTCCAGAGTCCCGTCCTCGATGGGGTTCATGTGAAACAGGCTCAGCTCGACCTGGTTGGTGGCCAGCGGGGTCTGCAGGCGGCTGTTGAGCAGGTCGACCTGGTGGACGTTGTAGTTGGAGACCCCGGCCGCGCGGACCTTGCCCTGGCGGCGCAGGGTCTCGAGGCCCTCGGCGGTGTCGTCGGCGGCGGTCAGCCAGTCGGGGCGGTGGACCAGGAACAGGTCCAGGTGGTCGGTGCCCAGCAGGCGCAGCGACTTCTCGGCCGAGGCGACGATGCGGCCGGCGGTGGCGTTGTAGAAGGCCACCCGGCGCTCGGGGTGGCGGCTGCAGGGGACGTAGATCCCGCACTTGGTGACGATCTCCATCCGCTGGCGCAGGCCCGGCGACAGGGCCAGCGCGCGGCCCAGCAGCTCTTCCACCTCGTAGACCCCGTAGATCTCGGCGGTGTCGACGGTGGTGATGCCGTGTTCGAGGCAGATCTCCAGCCGGCGCAGCAGGTGCTGGGGCGTGGCGGTGTCCGGGTCGTCCAGCAGGCGCCAGGTGCCGTACACCATGCGGGACAGCTCCGGGCCGGTGGA
>JBKPRZ010000564.1:0-5031 GCA_046734815.1 Myxococcota bacterium
CCGAGTTGACCGCGCGGGTGGATGCCGAGCTACGCCGGGCCCTCTCGGCGCTGGGGTACCCCTGGTTCTACGTCGTCGTCTGCCGCGGCTCCGTCTGCAGCGTCGATGCCGACGACCCGGACGACAACGACAAGCGAAACCACATCGTCGGGCCGATGGACCGGGTCATCCAGCGCGATCCCTGGTTCTCCCGCCGGGTTCAGGGCCGCCTCCAGTCCGGAGCGGTCTTTTTCAGACTCGAGAACCGCTGAGCGCCGAACGCACGCAACCTTGGCGGCTTTGCGCGATACCTGTTCGCAGCAGGTCAGTTTTTCCTGTCGCAACTAAAATGGCCCCCTCGGGGCGGCGGCCACCCGAGCCGGCTCCATCTTGTTCGACGTGGCAGCGGGGGTGGCGGGCAGAAGAGAGACGGCGATCGGGCGCTGGGCCGACGGCCTGGGGCAGATGAAGCGCCGGTTCAAGGAGATCTTTCCGCGCGGGTTTGCCGACGCGACCTATCTCGACTGGGAGCGCGACTACAAGTGGCGCGCACACCAGGACTGGCGGCGGGAGCTGGCGCGCGCGGACTGGACGCGGCTCCTGGCCGCCGGGCGGGAGACGGAGGTGGCGGCGCGCATCGCCAGCTTCTACGGCCGCTCGCATCTGAACATGCTGGCCCTGTACGAATGGATGGCGCTGCGGGAGGCGCTGACCGACCGAACGGGAGCGCGCCTGCTGGCCCGGGGTCTTTACCAGCTCATTCACGGGCGGGGTGCATTTGCGGACCGACTGGAGCGCTTCACCGATCTGCTGGATGCGGCCCCCCAGCGCCAGACGGGGCTGGCCAAGTGGCCGGTGGCCACCCTGTTTCCTTTCGTGGCCGACCCGCGACGGCATCTCATCCTCAAACCGCGGCTGGTCAAGCGGGCGGCGGAGCGTCTGGGGATCGATCTGCAATACCGTTCGCGCCCCAACGCCCGGACCTACCAGGCTTACCTGGCAATGGTGTCGTCGCTGCGGCAGGAGCTGGCCAGCTGGCGCCCCCGCGACCTGATCGACATCCAGGGCTTTCTCTGGGTGACCAACAGCGACGAATACCAGAGCTGGCCATGGGACTGACCGGTTCGCCGTTGCCCTCCGTCAGGGCGGGCGCATATAGGTCGCAAGAGCGATGCACCTGATCCAGCTGCTCATCCCGGTCTACGACAACCAGGGAACGCCGTTCCCCCGTGAGCGGTTCGAACGCCTCCGGCAGGAGCTCACCGATCGCTTCGGAGGGGTCACCGTCTTCGTCCGTTCGCCCGCCATGGGATTCTGGAAGGACGAGGAGCCCGCCGTGGTCCGCGACGACGTGGTGATGTGCGAAGTGATGACCGAGAACCTGGACCGCCCCTGGTGGACCCGCTATCGGCTGCAGCTGCAGGAGCGGTTCGCTCAACGGGACATGGTCATCCGCAGCAGCGCCATCGAGCGCTTGTGAGGATGGCGGCAGATCCTGTCCGACGCTCATAGCCAGAGACCGTTGATGACCTCGAATACGGGCCAGTCCGTAGAGTCGGCGTATCCAGCGGCGCGGGCCGCTGCACCGCGAGAGGTCTGGGCAGCGGCGACCGTCGGTGCTCGTGGAGCCGCCCTGCACCGATCGTCCATCAGCCGCTAAAATGCTGCGAGATGATCCTGTCGCTCGCAGCAACGATGGAACCCGAGCCATGAATCGTGGTCCGGATCCAGAGTTCTGGACGGCGGATCCGCCTGGAGGGACTGAACTTCGATGAATCAACGGCCGGCGGCGCGGACGATATTTCCGAGCGGGATCCCCGGACTGGACCATGTGCTCATGGGCGGAGTCGCGGCGGGCGGCTTCTACCTCGTGCAGGGGGATCCCGGTTCGGGCAAGACCACTCTGGCGCTTCAGTACGCCCAGTGCCGCATCCAGGCGGGGGAGGCCTGTCTGTACGTCACGCTCACGGAATCGCGTGCCGACCTGGACAACACCGCTCGCTCACACGGCTGGTCGCTCGAAGGCCTGGTGATCCTGGATCTGACCCGGTCCGCGGCGAACCTGGTGTCGGAATCCGACTCCTCCGTGTTTCATCCCGCCGACACCGAGCTGGGCGACATCACCAAGGCCGTGCTGGCCGAGGTCGAACGGATCCAGCCCCAGCACGTCGTCTTCGACGGCCTGTCCGAACTTCGCCTGCTCTCCGGCGACGTCCTTCGCTACCGACGCCAGCTCCTGGCCCTCAAGGAATTCTTCGCCGCCCGGGGGGCGACCGTGGTGCTGCTCGACGACCGCACCGCTCAGTTCGGCGAGCTTCAGCCGGAGAGCCTGGTGGGCGGCAGCGTGGTGCTCGAGCGATATCTGCCCGCCTACGGCCGCGCCCGGCGGCGCTTGTTCCTGACCAAGATGCGGGGCTCGAACTTCCGGGAGGGCTACCACGACTACGAGATCGTGCAGGGCGGTGTCGTGGTTCATCCCCGCCTGGTGGCCTCCGAGCACCATGAGGCATTCGTCCCGCGGGCCTGCCCCAGCGGCGTGGCCAACCTGGATTCGATGCTCCACGGCGGCCTGACCAGCGGTTCCACCACCCTGCTCCTCGGTCCTGCCGGGGTCGGCAAATCAACCATCAGCATGCAGTTCGTGGCGCAGGCCCTGAGCGAGAACCGCAAGGCCGCCGTCTACATCTTCGATGAAGTCGTCCAGACGCTCGTCGATCGGTCGGAGAAGCTGTGCCTGGGGCATCCGGGCGGACTGCGGGCCTACCTGGACAGCGGGCTCCTCCACGTCCAGCAGGTGGACCCGGCCGAGATGTCCCCCGGCGCCTTCGCGCACGAGGTCAGGCGGGCGGTGGAGGCGGGCGCGACAATCGTCGTGATCGACAGCATGAATGGCTACCTGAACGCCATGCCCGAGGATCGATTTCTGTCCACCCACCTGCACGAGTTGTTCTCGTATCTGAACCAGAAGGGCGTCGCGACCATCATGGTCGTCGCCCAGCACGGGATGATGGTCAACAGTCCGGCCCCTTCGGATCTGGACATCAGCTACCTGGCGGACACCGTTCTCCTCTTCCGCTACTTCGAGGCCGCCGGCCAGATCCGCCAGGCGATCACCGTGTTCAAGAAGCGCACCGGGTCGCACGAGAGGAGCGTGCGGGAGCTGAGGATCGACTCCCTCGGGCTCCAGGTGGGGGACCCGCTGAGTGACTTCCGCGGGATCATGACCGGCGTGCCTGAATACGAGGGCCCGGTGCGGCTGTTGACCGACGACGTCGCGAGAGAGGACGCGCAGGACCGCGAGGGGACGTGACGGAAGCTCCCCCTCGTCCGGCCGAGGAGCGGGTGCTTGCCCTCATGCCGAGCGCCAAGGACGGCCGCCGACTCGTGACCGCCCTGGCCACAACGGGTGTCCAGTCCGTCGCCCTGCCGAGCCTCTCCGAGGTCTGTCAGGAGTTCCAACTGGGCGGAGCGGGCGCACTCCTGCTCACGGAGGAGGGTCTCAGTCGTGACCACACCGGCTGCCTGGGACGCATTTTGCACGAGCAGCCCAGGTGGTCAGCCGTTCCGATCATCGTGCTTGCCCGCGAGAGCTCGCGCATGGAGAAGCTCATCCCCGACGCGATCTTCAACGCCACCCTGGTGGAGATTCCGGTCAGGATGAGAACCCTGCTCAGCGTCGTTCAGTCGGCGCTGCGCGCGCGGCGGCAACAATACGAGATCCGGGACGCCATCGTGGAGCGGGAGCGGCAGGCGGCCGAGCTGGCGGCACAGGCGGAAGAGCTGAGGCAAGCGGATCGGCGCAAGGACGAATTTCTCGCCACCCTGGCCCACGAGCTGAGAAACCCGCTGGCGCCCATCCGCACCGGTCTCGACGTTCTGAAACGAGTTCCCGATGAGGCGGCGGCGGCGCGCACGCGCGAGACGATGGATCGCCAGCTGAACCACATGGTGCGCCTGATCGACGACCTCCTCGACGTCTCTCGCATAACCCGCGGCAAGATCGAGCTCCAGAAAGCACCCATGGTCCTGCGCGCGGCCGTCGAGGCAGCAGTGGAAGCGAGCCGGCCGCTGATAGAGGCAGGCCGCCACCGGCTGTCGGTGTCTCTGGTCGGCGACCAGCGCCCCTTCCATGCCGATCCCACCCGGCTGTCCCAGATCATAGGCAACCTCCTGAGCAACGCGGCCAAATACAGCCCCAGCGGCGGTCAGATCCAGCTCGACGCCCGTCATGACGGTGGGGAGGTGGTCATCCAGGTCCGGGACCGCGGCGTCGGAATCGCGTCCGACAAGCTGTCGGAGATCTTCGAGATGTTCAGCCAGGTGAACCGGACCCTGGACCGGGCCCAGGGCGGCCTGGGCATCGGTCTGGCGTTGGTGCGCCGGTTGACGGAGATGCACGGCGGGACGGTGATCGCCGAGAGCGAGGGGCCTAACCGGGGCAGCACTTTCACCGTGCGCATCCCTGTGGAGCCCTCGCTGTCTCCGGTCGACACGGCGGGCAACGGCGCCACCAGCGGCCGCGCAGACGTGGGCCGCATTCTGATCGTCGATGACAACATCGACGCAGCCGAGACTCTCTCGGAGCTTTTGCAGACATCCGGCCATCAGACCCGCCTCGCGCAGACCGGCGCGGAGGCCATCCACGCGGCGCTCCTGTTTCGCCCGACGATCGTGCTGCTGGATATCGGGCTTCCGGGCATGAACGGCTACGAGGTCGCGCTGAAGCTGCGCAGCGAGCCGGCCCTGTCCCGGACCACTCTGGTGGCGGTGACCGGATGGGGCACCAGCGAAGACAAGCGCCGGGCTTTTGAAGCCGGCTTCGACCATCACCTCACCAAGCCGGTCCGGACGGAGGCGATCGAGCAGCTCATCGCCGACGTTCTGCGGGCGTGATCCCTCGTTTCACAGCCCCGGCGCCACGGACGGGAACCCGCCGAGGATGGGGTTCCTGCCGCTGGCGCCGGAAACAAAACGCCGCGCTGGCCGTACAACGTCGGTGATGCAACGCTGTGTCCTCGTGCTGGCGCTGGCCCTGGTCGGTGCCGCGTGCAC
>JBKPRZ010000565.1:0-12325 GCA_046734815.1 Myxococcota bacterium
GTACGAAGCGGCCCGGCGCGCCGCCGGCGGCGGACCGCCGGTGGTGATCGCCAACGAGGTCAGCCCGCTGGCCGCGTCGGTGGTCCCGCCCGCTGGCGCGGCCAAGCCGGCGGCGCCCGAGCCCCCGCGCGCCGCGGACCTGGTGAGCATCAGCGGCACGGTGTTGGGCGGCGGGGCCATCGGGCCGGGCGGGGCGGTGCTGTGGCTCAGGCGGCTGGACGGCCCCACGCCGCCGGTCCGGCCGCTGCGCAAGGCGAAGGTCGTCAGCCAGAAGGACAAGGTTTTCATCCCGCGGGTGGTTGTGGTGACCACCGGGAGCCGCGTCGATTTTCGCAACGACGACGACTTTTATCACAACGTGTTTTCACTCAGCCCGGCACAGAAGTTCGATACCGGTTTGTACGCCGGTGGGCTGCTTTACAGCCAGACGTTCACCAAAGCCGGGCCGGTCGAGCTGTTGTGCAACATCCACGCATCGATGATCGGTTACGTGGTGGTGGTCGATACGCCGTATTACACGCAGCCCAAGCCGAATGGCTCGTTCGTCCTGCGCAACATCCCGCCCGGGCGATACGAGCTGGAAACCTGGCATGAGGCGTCGACCCGCACGGTCAAGCAAACAGTGGAAGTGCGCGAGAGCGGATTGCAGGGGCTGACCGTCAAGATTCCGGCGGACCGCATGCCCCTGGTCGTGGTGCCCGACAAGTACGGCAAGCCCCGCCAGCCACAGCTCGGTTACTGACGAGAGATCTCCCTCGATCCGAGGTCCGGTGTCGTGGCATGTTCTCCGACATCGTCGTATCCTACTTGTGGCCACTGCGATGCTAAGAGGGAGACCGCTTGCGGGCCTGATTCTGGCAGGGGTTGTCTTCGCGGCGGCTCACCTGGCCGGGCGTTCGCTCGACGCCGGCCGGAGTGAGCGGGTCGCCGAGCAGGCGATCCGGGAAGCGCGGGAGTCCTCCCGCCTGGCCCGCGACGCGCTCGGGGTCCAGCTCGAGTCGGTCAAGATGATGGTCCACAACGCCGTGGTGAATCCGCGGCTGGTGGTGGTCCTGCGCGGGCGGGTCGACGCCGAGACCCTGCGGGACGCGCTCTCGTCCGAGTCCTGGTGGGAGCCGTTCCGCGAGGCGGTGACGGCGGTCTCTTACGAGGGCGACACCATCGCCTTCCAGCAGGGCGACGTCTGGCAAGCGCTGCCGGTCACCGAGCTGATCCGGTCGGTGCGGGCCACCGGGGCGCGGTCGGCCCGGCTGAGCGCGGCCGGCGGCCACGTGTACGCCCTGGCCGCCACCGCCATGGCCGCCGGCGAGGCCGAGCCGCCGGTGGTGGTGATGGCCAAGCCGGTGGAGGCGCCGGTGCTGAGCACCCTGGCCGACGCCAGCGAGACGCCGATCCTGATCTCCAACGGCAAGCGGGCCCTGGGCGGCTGGGGCCCGCCCCGCGACGTCCGCCTGCTGGAGGCGATGGTCGGCCGCGAGGGTGAGCAGACCGTGGCCCTGGAGGACACCGCCTGGGGCGCGGCCGCGCACGAGCTGACCCCGGGGCTGTGGCTGTGGGCCGGCAGCCGGGTGACCCAGTTTGCCGCCGATCAGTTGCAGGTGGACGCCAGCACCATGCGGGTGGTCTGGGGATGCGCCATCGCTCTGGCGGTGCTGTTCATGATCTCCTCGCTGCGCCCGCGGCGGCGGCTGCGCGAGGAGCCGATGCGGTCGCTGGACGCCGAGCGGGAGGCCGGGGTGGTGCCGCTGACGCCGGTGTCCACCTCCCTCGCCCGACCCGCCGAGGCGGCCGGCACCGGGATCGGCACCCCGCTGGGGCGGTATGTGCTGCTGGATCGCATCGGCGAAGGGGGCATGGCGGAGGTGTTCACCGCCGTCTCCTTCGGCAGCGGCGGCTTCCGCCGCACCTTCGTGGTCAAGCGGCTGCGGCCGGAGATGGCCTCCAATCCGGTGGCGGTGGCCCACTTCATCGACGAGGCCAACCTGGCCTCCACCCTGGTGCACCCGAACATCGTCCCGGTGTTCGACTTCGGTGAGGCCAACGGGTCCTACTTCCTGGCCCAGGAATACGTGGTCGGCCGGGACCTGGGGCGGCTGGGCCGCAAGATGCTCGATCAGAACGTCCCCCGCCTGTCGGTGAGCGCGGCGCTGTACGTGATCCACGAGATGTTGCGCGGGTTGCACCACGCGCACCAGAAGCGGGCCGACGACGGCAGCGCGCTCGAGCTGGTCCACCGCGACGTGACCCCCGAGAACGTGATGGTCTCCGAGCGGGGCGAGGTGAAGATCCTCGACTTCGGCATCGTCAAGTCGATCCAGCGCGTGTCCCAGACCGACATCGGGACGGTCAAGGGCAACGTCGATTACATGTCCCCGGAACAGGCGCGCGGCCGGGTGGTGGACCGCCGGTCGGACGTCTTCTCCGCCGGCCTGGTGCTTTACTTCGCGCTGGCGCGCACGCCGCTTTACCAGGGCGACACGCTTTACGACCGTCTGATGCGGGCGGCGCTGGGCCCCGGCGAGGAGGACCAGCAGCGGCTGGACGCCCTGCCGGCGCCGCTGCCCGAGATCCTGCGCAAGGCGCTGGCCCTCGAGCCTGAGGATCGCTTCCAGACGGCGGCCGAGTTCGCCCAGGCGCTGGCGCCCTACATCGAGGGCGGCCAGGTCGAGGTGTCGAGCGTGATCGAGTCCCTGTTCGGCGATGAGCTGCAGCTGGAGCAGGACCGCCTGGCGGCCGCTTTCCCGCGCGGGCGCCGGCGCGACGACGCCCGGGTGGAAGACTCCAAGAGCTGAGCTCGTGGCCGCCGTCAGACCTGGATCCAGGTCTGGCGCGCGCGGGCGACCAGGTGGCCGTCGGGTCCGAACAGCGCCGTGCCGGCGAGGATCTTCCGGCCCTGCCGGCCGAGGGACCAGCCGACTACAACGCAGCGGTCGCCCACCTTCACCTGGCCGGTGACCTCGCCGGTCATGCGGCCGAGCAGGGCCGGGGGATAGCCGGGCGGTGCCGCCGCGAAGTAGCCCGGGCAGTCGATCGCCGCCCAGTGGATCTCGGGCTGGACCACGCCGTCCGGGCCGGCCAGCGAGGCGTCCGGCACCCAGGCCGCGGCCACCGGGTCGTCCGGGGCCTCGCGCCCGGCGAAGATGCGCAGGCCGTCGCCGGGCGCGCGGCCCGGTCCACAGACGAAGCAGGTGGGGAAGTTGTGCTCCTTCAACCCGACGTATAGGGCCGACAGCTCCTGGGCGCGCTCGAACGACGGCGGAGTCGGGACTGCCAGATCCAGCGGGGCCGGGCAGGCCTCGGCCACCAGCTGGTCACCGTCCAGCAGCTGCAGGCGATCGCGATCCCCCAGCAGCTGCAGGGGCCGACCCACCGGCGGCGGGCGGCGCAGAGTCACCTCGGCCGGGTTCGGCAGACGGCTGCCCAGCAGGCCGCAGGTCCAGCCTCCGTTCCCGGAGCCCGGCGGTCCGGTGAAGCGGGGGTCGATCGTCACCGACTGTTTCATTCCGGGGAAAGACTACCAGGGCCAGTCGGCGGGCGGGGCGCCAGCGGGCCTCGAAGCGGTCGAACGATTCCTCCTGCCAGCCCTCCGCCGGATCGGCGGCCAGCACCTTGCGTGTGCGCGGGTTGATCCCCACCACCACCTCGTAGTGGGGGTAGGCGCGGCCGCGCGCGACCTGGACGATGCCGACGATCACCGGCCGCTGCCGGGTCACCTCGTTGGTCAGGTCGTCGAAGCTGGCTTCGATGAGGTAGGCGGAAAGGCCCTTGCTGCGGGCGGCCTCGCGCAAGCGCCCGGCCGAGATGCCGTTCTTGTCGTCGACGGTGCCGAGCGAGGCGCGGACGGTCTCGTTGTTGGTGGTCGGTTGCCAGTAGCGCAGCACCATGGCCAGGGCGGCCGCGCCGCAATCCGAGCGGGCGCGCTGGCCCACCAGGGGCACCTGGGGAACCAGCAGCCAGCCCGAATCGGCGGCCCGATCGGGCGTCACCCGGGCCCCGAGGGACCCGAGGTGACAGCCGAACGAGGTGAACGCCAGAGCAACCGGGACCAGCCAGGTCCCGATCGCCGGTCTCACAGCAACACGAGCAGGATCACCAGCAGCAGCGCCAGCGCAATCGCCGAGCCACCGATGTAGATGCCGGCGGCGCCGCCCTGCCACGTCTCCAGGCCCGCGGCCTGGGTCTCGCGAGCGGCGTAGGACTGCGCGTCCGAGCTGGTGCGGGCCGCCGGGGCGGTCGCAGCCGTCCGGGCCGGCGCGGTCGAGCTCTGGGTCACCGGGGCGCGCGCAGGAAGGCTGCCGGCCGCGAAGGCCGGACCGGACAGCATCACCGCCACCACCGCAGTGCCAATCCAACGAAGAATGCCGAGTTTCATGGTTTCTCCTCCCAAATCAGCTGGGCTACCTGTCGGTCTTTGCATCATTCCGGCCAGCGGCGTGAAGGGCGGCACGGTATGTGATCCCGCGATTCTTGCGCACAACCGTTACTTGGCCGTGACGGCGAAGCCGGAACGGGTGACGTCGCCCCACGGCGCTGCTACCGAGGGTTCCCTAGAAACCAGTCCGAGGCATACTTCGCGCGCGCCCCGGGCTACCCCACCAGCGCGAGCTTCAGCTTGTGATGCGCGGACAGCAGCTGCTGGTGCAAGGCATGGGCGCGGTTGGCGAGCTCCTCGAAATCCGCCGCGTGCGCCAGCCCCGCCACGTCATGTGCCTTCTGCGACAGGGCATACATCTGCTCGGTCAACGCCCGCGCGCGCGCCGTCTGATCGTCGCCCTTGGCCTCGCGTTTTCCCAGGCTGGCGGCGGTCTCGTTGAGCGCGGCCGCATCCTTGCCCACCGCCTCGAACTGCGCCAGCAGGCCGCGCAGCTCCTCCATCCGCTGCTTGACCGCGGGCACCCGTTCCAGGGTGGCGCGGGCCAATTTCTCCTGGCGATCGCGTACCTGGCCCACCGCCTCGGCCAGACGCTGGCCGCAGGCGCCCAGCCGTTGCTCGCAGGCCGCAATCAGCCCCAGGGTCTCGTTGGCCCGCTCCAGCTGCTTGGTGCTGGTCAGGGGCGCCCGCTGGAAGGACTCGCTGAGCTGCGCGTAGGTGGAAAGCTCCTCCTCGAACGCCTGCACCGCTTCCATCAGGGGCGAACCAGGCTGGTTCTTCTTGCCGGCCATGCGCACAGTTTCGCACGAACGGGGCTTGCCCGGCCGCCCGTGCGGGAGCACCTTGGTCCATCATGGACGCTGGCGAGAGAAAGGTCGTGGATCTCAGCGGGGCTCGCGAGAGCGGCGGGTTCCTGGAAACGGGGCTGCAGCTCTCCGGTCCCTGCAGCCAGATCCACGTGCGGCTGCCCGCCTCGCGGGTGGCGGGGCGCGCAGAGGCGGAGCACCGCCAGGGGCCGCGGGTCGAGCGCTGGTCGGCCAAGCACTTCTGGAGCATCGACCAGGAGACGGTGGCCTACGAGTTCGACGGCCCCCTGCCGGCGGGGGACATCCGCCTGCGCGTGCCGGTCAGCCCGGCGCCCTGAGCGCGCGGGCGTTCCGGGCGCGGCCGATCGTTGGTAGCATGCGCCCGGCATGGCGCCAACGAAGACGGGCGGCAGCGCACCCCAGGCCGACGTGGTGGTCGTGGGCTCGGGCGCGGCCGGCGGGATGGCGGCGTACATCCTGGCTCAGGCCGGCCTGAAGGTGGTGATGCTGGAGGCCGGACGCGATTACCGCCCCAGCGACGAGACGCCCATGATGAACCTGAACCTGCAGGCGCCGCTGCGTGGAGGGCCCACGCCCGACAAGCCGTTCGGGTTCTACGACGCCACCGTGGGCGGGGGCTGGCAGGTGCCGGGCGAGCCCTACACCAACGCGCCCGGAACCAACTTCCGCTGGTGGCGTCCGCGCATGCTGGGCGGGCGCACCAACCACTGGGGGCGGATCTCGCTGCGCATGGGGCCCTACGACTTCAAGCCGCGCAGCCGCGACGGCCTGGGGTTCGACTGGCCGATCGCCTACGAGGACGTGGCCCCCTATTACGACAAGGTCGAGACCCTGATCGGGGTGTGGGGCACCAACGAGGGGCTGGAGAACACGCCCGACTCATCGGACGACGTGCTGCTGCCGGCGCCGGCCCCGCGGGGGTACGAGCTTCATCTGAAAAAACACGCCGCCAGGGTCGGCGTGCCGGTGATCCCCTCGCGCATCGCCGTCCTGTCGAAGGCCCAGGACGCCGAGAAGGTGTCGCAGGTGGTGCATCCGGACAACCCGCGCGCGCGGGCCATCCTGTCCGATCACATCGGCAAGCGGCTGGCCTGCATCTGGGCCACGCCCTGCGGGCGCGGTTGCAGCATCGGCGCGAACTTCCAGTCCACCACCGTGCTGTTGCCGCCCGCGGTGGCCACCGGCAATTTGCAGATCATCACGCAGGCGATGGCCCGCGAGGTGACGGTCGACGCCCGCGGCCGCGCCAGCGGGGTTCACTACATCGACAAGAAGACCCGGCGCGACCGGCACGTGGCCGGGCGGGCGGTGGTGCTGGCGGCGGGCGGCTGTGAATCGGCGCGCCTCCTGCTCAACTCGAAGAGCCGCCTTTTCCCCAACGGGCTGGCCAACGGCAGCGGCCATGTGGGGCGCT
The DNA here is from genome assembly GCA_046734815.1 of Myxococcota bacterium. Taxonomy (GTDB): domain Bacteria; phylum Myxococcota_A; class Polyangia; order Fen-1088; family Fen-1088; genus CAVYGB01. The sequence continues at coordinate 6,614 of JBKPRZ010000565.1, forward strand.
GGCTGATGGACACGGTGGGCGCCTCGGTCACCGGGCAGATCCCGGCCTTCGAGTCCATGCCGCCGGTCAACGACGACGGCGGCTCGGCCATGCACGTCTATTCGCCCTGGTGGCTGTACGGTGAGCAGAAACGAGGCAAGCTGCCGTTCGCCCGCGGCTACCACATCGAGCCCTACGGCGGGCGGGACATGCCCGGGGCCGGCGACGTGGCCGGCATCCTGCGGATGGCCGGCGGCCGCTACGGGCGGAAGCTGAAGGAGGAGGCGCGCCGCTATTACGGCAGCTTCTTCGGCATGTCGGGGCGGGGCGAGATGATCCCCAACCCCCACTCGTACTGCGACCTGGACCCCGAGGTGGTGGACGACTTCGGCATCCCGGTGTTGCGGTTCCACTGGCGCTGGTCGGAGCACGAGACCCGGCAGGCCGCCCACATGCATGCCACCTTGTCGGGCATCATCGAAGCGATGGGCGGCAAGCCCACCTCGGTGGTCGAGCGGGACGGCGCCCGCGCCATCCAGGAGCCGGGCGAGATCATCCACGAGGTGGGGGCCACCCGCATGGGCAACGATCCCTCGACCAGCGTGCTCGATCGCTTCTGCCGGGCGCACGAGGTGAAGAACCTGTACGTGACCGACGGGGGTGCCTTCGTCTCCAACGCCGACAAGAACCCGACCCTGACCATCCTGGCGCTGTCCTGGCGAGCGGCGGACCACCTGATGGGCGAGATGAAGCGGAGGGCGATCTGATGCCCGGTCCCATCGGGCCCGGCGATCCCGAGAAGCTGATCCTCCTGGGCATCAACCGGCGGCAGGCGATCGTGCGCCTGGCCGCGGCGGCGGCGGCCGGCACCTCCACGGCGGCCGCTGCCCAGCCGGCGGTCCCGCCGGGCGCACCGCAGATCACCGTGCCGGGCGCCAGCGGGCACCCGAAGGGAAGCAAGGACCCGCGGGATCCCGACCTGGTCAACCCCCAGCTGCTCTGGGAAAAGGTCCTGACCGCCGAGGAGCGCGCCACCGCGGCGGCGCTGTGCGATCTGATCATCCCCGCCGACGACCGCAGCCCCTCGGCCGGGCAGCTGCACGTCGAGGACTTCGTCGACGAGTGGGTGAGCGCGCCCTATCCGGCGCAGCAGCGCGATTTGCAGATCGTGCGCGGGGGTCTGGCCTGGATCAACACCGAGTCCCTGCGGCGCCACCAGCGGCGCTTCGTCGAGCTGGACGGGAAGCAGAAGACGGCACTGTGTGACGACATCGCCGACCTCGAGAAGGCGGCCCGGCCGTTCAGGGCCGGGGCCCGCTTCTTCGATCGGATGCGGTTCCTGACGATGCTCGGCTTTTACACCACGCTCGAGGGGATGAAGGACATCGGCTACGTGGGCAACGTGCCGGCGGGCGAGTGGAAGGGGCCTTCACGCGAGGTGCTGGCCCACCTCAAGTTGCTGTGAACGTCAGCGCGAGGTCGCGAAGAACACCGTGACGGTGGCCTGGACCTCCAGGTTGCTGGCCTCAAGCGGGGTGGCGTTGTTGTCCAGGGCGGCCTTGGAGACCTCGTGGAAGGGGACCGGGCGCCCCTGCTCGCTGTCGCTGACCGAGACCACGTTGCCCAGCTTCAGCCCCAGGGCCGAGGCCAGGGCGGCCGCGCGGGTCCGCGCCTTGCCGGCGGCGGCCTTGAGCGCCTGCTCCTGCACGGGATCGGGGTTCTTCAGGGTGAAGATCAGCCGCTGGACCTCGTTGGCGCCCTGCTTGAGGGCCAGGTCCACCACCTTGCCCGCGTTGCGGATGTCGGGGATGCGGACCCGGACCACGTTGGTGACCATGTACCCGACGATGGCGGGGCGGTCGCGCGGCTTGGGAGGATCGGCGAAGCGCTGGGTGACCATGTAGCCGACGGTCTTCACGTCGCCGCCGTTGCCCACCTCTTTCTTCAGCGCGCCGATCAGCTTCTCCATCTTCTTGGCGTTCTCGGCGGCGGCCGCCTCGGCGGTGGCCGCTTCACTGACCACGCCCACGTCCAGCTCGGCCAGGTCGGGCTTGGCGGAGACAGTTGCCTCGCCGACCACCCGGATGGTCCCGGGCGGGGACCCGTAGGGCTCCTGGGCGGCCGACGGGACGGCGCGCGTGCTGATGCCCAGCATCAGCAGCAGAGGCCCAGCCCAACGAATGGTCGACTTCAACATGTAATCCTCCACACGATGGCAATGGCATACTCCACGACCCGAGGGCCCGCCAGCCTGGAACGCGCGCCTGCGCGCGTCAGGGGCTGCCTCACTCGACGAAGCTCCGCTCGTAGTCCGGATCCTCGATGGCCTGCGCCGACGCCGTGGCCTGGAGCGGGGCGTAGGTGTCGAGCATGACCGCCAGCTCGTCGGTGCGCTGGGCGCCCACGCTGGCCTCGTAGGCTCCCGGGTGGGGGCCGTGCGGCACGCCGGCCGGGTGGTGCGAGATGCTGCCGGGCCCGACTCCGCGGCGCGAGGTGAAGTTGCCGCGGCAGTAGAACAGGAACTCGTCGACGTCGACCGAGGAGTGGGGGTAGGGGCAGGGGATGGCGTCGGGGCCGAAGTCGAGCAGGCGGGGCACGAAGCTGCAGACCAGCGCGCCCCGGGCGGCGAAGGTGCCGTGCCAGGTGGGCGGCAGGTGGATCGAGCTGACCCGCGGCTGAAAGGCGAGGATCGGGAAGGTCCAGGGATAGACCGTTCCATCCCAGCCCACCAGGTCCAGCGGCGAGGTCTTGTGGACGAAGCCGTGGAAGGCGCCCTGTCGCTTGACCAGCACCTGCCGGATGCCCTCGTCCTGCGGTCCCTTGAACACCGGCGAGCGGAAGTCGCGGTGGGTATAGGGGGCGTCCATGCGCAGCTGCCCGGTCTCGTTGCGCCACTGACGCAGCAGCGACAGCCCGCCCAGACATTCGATCGACAGCCAGTGCTGCTTGCGGTCGTCGGCGGGGAGCAACCGGTGCAGGACGCCCTTGGGCACGCAAAGGTAGTCGCCCTCCGAGAAGGGCAGATCGCCCAGCGCCGAGCGGAGCACGCCGCCACCGGCGAAGATGTAATAGAGGTCGTCGCCGTCGCCGTTGAGGAAGTAGACCGGGTCGGGCTGGGAGGGCCGCAGCACCGACAGCACCACGTCGGGATTGAAGAGCAGGGGGGTGCGCCGGTCGATGGCGGGCCCGGGCGGCGCCTGCAGGTCCTGCGAGCGGTAGTGCCGCTTGGCCAGCCGGCGCGCGGGCGCGGCCACCGGCAGCTGCCAGCCGTGGGTCACCTCGGCGCCCACGGAGGCGTGGGGCCGCTCGCGGTGGTAGGCGATGGTGAAGGGGCCGTCGAAACCGGCGCGGGTGATGCACTCTTCGTAGTGCAGGCCGCCGTCCGGTTTGCGAAAGACCGTGTGGGGCTTGGGGGGGAGCTCTCCGGCGGTGCGGCGGTCGATCATCGGATCACGAGATGCGACGGTGCATGCGCTGCTGCCGTTCGATGCTCTCGAACAGCGCCCGGAAGTTGCCGGCTCCGAAGCCGTTCGAGCCCTTGCGCTGGATGATCTCGAAGAAGAACGGTCCTGCCTCGGGGTCGTGCTCGCGGCCGGCCGCCTCCTTGAGGAAGATCTGCAGCAGGTATTGTTTGGGTCCCTCGCCGTCGACCAGGATCTGAAGGTCGCGCAGGGTGGCGATGTCCTCGTCGATCGTGCCCACGCCCAGCCGCTGAAGGCGCGCGGGCAACATGTCGTAATAGGTGCCCGGGGTGGACATGAAGTCGGCGCCTCGCTCGCGCAGGCCCCGGACCGCGGTGATGATGTCGGGCACGGTCAGGGCGGCGTGCTGGACGCCGTCGCCCCGGTGGTCCTCGGCGAACACGTTGATCTGCGAGGCCTTGAAGAAGGGGCGCAGCGGCTCGTTGTTGGCGAACTTGATCTTCGAGGCGGGCTCGATCATCACCACCGACTTCAGCCCCGAGCCCTGATCGTGGGTGGGGGTGACGTCGGTGGTGTGAAACTGCACCTTCCAGAACTGCTGCATGCCCATCACGTGCTCCATCCAGAGCAGCGCCGGGGTCATGGTCTGGAAGTTGGCGGTCAGGTGGTCGACACGCTTGAAGTGCAGGCGGTTCTCGCCGCCCTGGGGCTTGTCGTAAGTGTGCAGGCCGGGGAACAGCGAGCGGAACCCCTTGCGCTGGATGAAGCGGAAGGTGGTGTCACCGAACGGTGTGGTGATCGAGAACATGGCCAGGCTGCCGCCCTCGTCCTGGAAGCGCTCGACGTCGCTGATCATGGTGCCGCCGCGTTCTTCCAGCAGGCGGAAGGTGTGGTCGATGTCGTCGACCTCGAACACCACCGTGCCGACGCCCTCGGGGTGCTTGCGCAGGTACCGCCAGGCCCGACCGCCCTCACCGTGGGGCGCGCAGACGACGAAGTTCACGTCGCCGGCCTGGAATACCGCCGACTGCTGCCGGCCGCGGGCGGTCAGCTCGGCGCTGGACTGGCCCACCTCGGCGAAGTCCAGCTTGCCCAGCATGAAGGACCGCACCCGATGAAGGTCGTGCACGTAATAGATGAGGGCCGCGATCTTGCGGATGCCGAGCGGTTCGAGAGGCGCAGTCATGATTCCGCCACCTTCTGATCGATGACTCCGAAGACGCTGCGGCCGGTCGGATCGAGCACGTCGATCACAATCGTATCACCCGTTTTCAGGTAAGGCGTCTGGGGCGACCCCGAGGCGATCGTCTCCTGCATCCGGCGCTCGACAAGGCACGACACGCCGCGCACCGGGTCCTCGTTCGAGACGGTCCCCGAGCCCAGGATTGTTCCCGCGGTGAGCGCCCGGGTGTGCGCGACGTGGGCGATCAGATCGAAGAACGAAAAGTGCATGGCGCCGGCGTCGCAGTCGCCGATCAGGCGCCCGTTCAAGGTGCAGCGCACGGGCAGGTGCAGGCGGCCGTCGCGCCAGGCGGGCCCGAGCTCGTCCGGGGTGACGGCGAAGGGGGCGAACGCGGTGGACGGTTTGGCCTGCAGGAAGCCGAAGCCCTTGGCCAGCTCGCGCGGGATGAGGTTGCGGAGGGTGATGTCGTTGAGCAGGCAGATCAGCTTGACCGCCGCGGAGGCCTGGGCCGGCGTGCAGCCGCGCGGGACATCGCCGAGGATGACGCCCACCTCGGCCTCGTAATCCAGGCCCAGCGCGGGATCGGTGAAGACCAGGGGATCGCGCGGGCCCAGCAGCACGCCCGAGCCGCCCTGGTAGACCAGGGGATCGGTGGTGAGATCCGGGGGCGGCTCGGCGCCACGGGACTTGCGCGCCAGGCGCACGTGGTGCAGGAACGCCGACCCATCGATCCACTCGTAGGCCCGCGGCAGCGGCGCCGCCAGCGCGGCGGGGTCGATGGGCTGCCCCGGCAGCTCGCCCGCGTCCAGGCGGGCGGCCAGCGCGCGCAGCCCCGCCTCGGCGATCGACCAGCTGTCGAGCGCGGCCTGCAAGGTCGGGGCAACCGCGGTCACCGGCGCGCAGCGGGTCCCGTCGCGGCTCACCACGGCCAGCGTCCCGTCGCGCCCCCCCGTTCGCAAGGTGCACACGCGCATGCGATCCGAGTATACGCCCTCGACGCGACCGGGGCCGGCGCCGTGAGGTGCTCAGACAGCGGCGAGCACGCCCAGCAGGACCGCCAGCTCGCCGATCTGCTGGGTGGCGCCGAGGAAGTCGCCGGTGATGCCGCCCAGGCGGCGATGAAAGCGC
>JBKPRZ010000566.1:0-4389 GCA_046734815.1 Myxococcota bacterium
GCGGGCGGGGGACCGACCGGGCAACAGCCGGGCGCTGTCGATGCGGGCGCGCGCGCGGATGGAGCCGCGGGCGGATCGCCGCCGGCGCCGCTGCCCCCGTCAGTCGACGAACCGCTGCCGGCCTGCAGCCGGACCGTGCCGGTCGCGGTGGGAGGCGCACTGGCGGCGGCGATCGCGGGCGCGATGCCGGGTGACTGCCTGGTGGCTGCCGATGGCGAATACCCGGCACTGACCATCACCAGCAAGGGCAGCGCCCAGGCGCCCATCGTGGTGCGCGCGGCGAACCGCGGGAAAGCGGTGTTCACCGGGCGCGTGCAGCTGAACGGCGCCAGCTACGTCGTGGTCGAGGGTTTCGACTACACCGGCGGCTCGGGCGTGACCATCACCAGCGCCGATCACAACCGGATCACGCGATCGCGTTTCCGCCTGGGCAGCGGCACCTGGATCAGCCTGACCGGCACCAGCGATTCGAACCGCATCGACCACAACGATCTCGGACCGCTGAACGGCGGCGGTCACTTCATCCATCCCACCGGCATGTCCGAGCGGACACGCATCGATCACAACCACCTGCACGACCTGGCCAACTGCGGGGGCAACGGCTGCGAGAGCATCTCGCTGGGCTGCTGCGGCGCCGCCGCCGACGCCCACGAGACCTTCAACGTCGTCGAATACAACCTGCTGGTCAACTGCGACGGCGAGGGCGAGATGATCGGCATGAAGAGCTCGAGCAACACCGTCCGCTTCAACACCATCCGCACCTCGCGCGGCCACATCTCGTTCCGGGCCGGCAAGAAGAACACCGCCCACAGCAACTACATCCTGGGCGGCGGCAAGGCGGGCAGCAACGGCATCCGCATGCTGGACGAGGACCACCTCGTCTACAACAACTACGTCGACGTGGCCGGCTTCCCGCTGCGCATGCAGCACGGAGACGTCCCCGGCTTTCCGCCCATCAAGCGCGCGCGGGTGGTGAACAACACCTTCGTGGTCAACGGCGGCGCCATCGAGCTGGGCGGCACCGCCCACAGCATCGCCCCCGCCGAGTCCACCTTCGCCAACAACCTCATCCTCGGCACCGGCACGTTGATCAACGCGCGCGGCGCCGACGGCATCGCGCTTCAGGGCAACATCGCGTTCCCCACCGCTCCTGGCATCCTGGGAGTCGACCGCCCCGCCGATCAGATCCGCGTGGTGGACCCGCAGGTCACCAAGGTCGGCGAGATCCTCCGCCCGGCCATGGCCGGCCCCACCGTCGACGCCGCTCGCCCGGGCTTTACGTTCGTCACCCAGGACATCGACGGCCGCCCACGCACCACCGCCGACGTGGGCGCCCACGAAGCCGGCATGCCCGGCCACGGCCCCCTCACGCCGGCGGACGTGGGCCCGGACGCGCCGTAGGTGAGCACGACGAACGCGCGCCTCACAGCAGGCGCTCGCCGTCCACCTCCTGCGCGCCGGCGATTCGCTCGTGCAGCCACGTCTTCGCGGCCAGCACCGCCTGCGCCAGCGGCTGCCCCGACGCCAGGCCCACGGCGATCGCGGTGGCCAGCGCGCAGCCGGTGCCGCGCGGGCTGGGGCCCGGAATGCGCGGAGCGGGGAACAGCCACTCGAACAGCTCGGGCTCGTGGCCCGGGTCCGGACGCCAGATCAACAGATCGTTGGCGTCGCCGTCGAGGTGGCCGCCCTTGACCAGCACCGCCCGCGCGCCCCGACGGACCAGCTGCTGCGCCGCCGCCCGCGCCTCGTCCGCCGTCGTCACGGGCGCACCCGTCAGTGCCGCTGCTTCGGCCACGTTGGGTGTGACCAACGTCGCGCGCGCGATGAGCGGCAACAGATGCGCGGGGTCCCCGCGGTAAAGCGGCGCGCCCGCCGAGCTGCCGAGCACCGGATCGAACACCACCGCCCCGCCGAACGAGGCGAGCGTCCCGACCAGTGCCCCCGCCTGCGCCCGGTCAGCCACCATACCGATCTTGACCGCCGCTGGACGTCCGGCCGCCGCCGCCAGCGCCGCGCTGGTGTCCTGCTGCAAACGGTCAGGCGCACGCGGCTCGATGACGGTGGCGCGGCCGCGCAGCTGCAAGGTCCAGGCGGTCCCCACCCCCCACACCGCCGCGCCCAGCGCCCGTCCCGTCAGGTGATCCCGGACGAGCCCCGCCCCTCCGGACGAGTCCAGGCCTCCGATCGCGATCACCAGTGGAATGGAACGCATGGGTTTCATCGCGTGGACGAAGGCGGGCTTTGCCTGCCGGAGTCCATCGCGGGGGGTCCGGGACCCTGTGAGGGTACCAGATAGGATTGATGCGATGTTTCTGCACGCAGTGGAAAGCCGCTCGTCGTCCCGCAACCGGGCGCGCGGGAACGTTCGATCACCGGCGATATGGCCGGGATCTGCCTGGAAAAATCTCTATAAACCCGTAGCCGGTCTACCAGCTAGGCTAGTATTCACGCGCCGTGGGGGTAGTGCTTCCTCAGCCGATCCAGTTCGGCAAATACACGCTGTTCGAGCGCATTGGCCGCGGCGGCATGGCCGACGTCTTCAAGGGCCGTGTGCAGGGTCCAGCCGGGTTCGAGCGCGTGTTCGTGGTCAAGCGCATCCTGCCGCATCTTTCCGACGACCCGCAGTTCACGCGCATGTTCATCGAGGAGGCCAAGCTGTCGGCCCGCCTCAACCACCCCAACATCGTGCAGGTCTTCGAGCTGGGGGCGGTCGACAAGGAGTACTTCATCGCGATGGAGTACGTCAAAGGCCGCGACCTGGCCGAGACCATGCGCACGCTGTGGGCGCGCGTCGGCCCGCCGCGGCCCGAGCTGGTGGCCTACGTCGGGCGCGAGATGTGCCGCGCGCTGGCCTATGCCCACGACCTGACCGGCGACGACGGCGAGCCGCTGGGGATGATCCACCGCGACGTCTCGCCCTCGAACGTGATGCTGTCCTACGAGGGCGCGGTCAAGCTGCTGGACTTCGGCATCGCCAAGGCCCTCGGGGGCGACAACGTCGAGGAGGGCAACACCCAGCGCGGGACCCTCAAGGGCAAATTCGCCTACATGGCGCCCGAGCAGACCCAGGGCAACGACGTCGACAAGCGCATCGACATCTTCGCCACCGGCATCGTGCTGCACGAGGTGCTGACCGGGCGCCGGCTGTTCAAGGGCGAAAACGACCTGCAGACGGTGGAACGCGTGCGCCAGTGCGACGTGGCCCCGCCGTCGGTGCACAACCCGCTGTGCCCGCCCGAGCTGGACGGCATCATCCTGCGGGCGCTGGCCCGCAACCGCGACGAGCGCTTCCAGACCAGCTCCGAGATGGCCGACGCCCTGGACGACGTCGTGCACGCCGCGCGCTTTCAGCCCACCCATCTGGCCATGTTGATGCGCGAGCTGTTCCCCACCGAGGCGGGCGGCACCGGCATCAACCGGGTGACCGGGACCATGCCGGGCTCGCAGTCGCGGCCGCACTCGACCATGCGCTCGCCGACGGTGCCGCCGCTGAGCGTGCCTCGCTCGCCGCCGCCCAACCGGCCCAGCCTGCCACGCATGGGGCACATGCCCACGCCGCCGCCGCGTCCCAGCTTCCTGGCGCGCGGGTCCACCTGGGGCGCGCTGGCCCTGGTGGTGCTGGGCGTGGGCGTGGGCGCGCTGGTCAGCCGCTCCAGCGGCACCCGCGACACCCAGGGAGCGGGAACCGGTGAGACCGCCTCGCTGCCCAAGAAGTTCTCCATCCGGGTAAGCTCGATCCCGGAAGGCGCGCGCATCTACCGCTACGGCGACAGCAAGCTGCTGGGGACGACGGACACGTATCTGACCTTCGAGATCAAGGACGACATCCGCCCGTCGCTGGTCTTCAAGAAAGACGGCTACCACGACGAGATCCGCGAGGTGAATCCGTACTCGATGCTGGTGCCGCTGCGGGCAGTCGAGCCCAACAAGCAGCACAAGAGCTCGGAGGAAGAGCGCGCCCCCGCGCCGCCGCCCCCCGCGCCCACCCACCTCAACAGCCCGCCGCCCGGCACCCCCGCGATCCCGACCGAGCCGCCGCCGCTGCCGCCCACCGAGGGCGCCAGCGCCCCCACGATCACGCCGCTGCCCACCGTCACCACTTTGCCCTCGCCCACCGGCGGCGCCGCCGGCGCAGGCACCACCGGTAGCGCCGGCAGCGCCCCCGGTACCCCCACGTCCCCTCCCGCTGCCCCCACCCGTCCCGCACGCGACCGGGATACGCGGCCGAAACGCCAGCCGGATCCGAATCAGCTCGCGAACCCGTTCTAGCGGGCGCCCCGTTCGCCTACGGGTCCCCGTCCCCGTATGCGTCCCCGTCCTCGTCCTCGTCCTCGTCCTCGTCCTCGTCCTCGTCCTCGTCCTCGATGGTGATCTCAGGACGTCTCACAC
>JBKPRZ010000567.1:0-7072 GCA_046734815.1 Myxococcota bacterium
GGCCCGGATCGCGCGCCAGGCAGCGGGCCAGCAGCGCCGACAGCCCGGCCGGCAGCCCGGGGCGCAGCTCGTCCAGCGGCGGCAGGTCGGTGCGCTCGACCAGGATGGCGGGGCCGTCGCCGAAGGGCAACACGCCGGTCAGCGCGCGCCAGGCGATCACGCCCAGGGCGTAGACATCGGCGCGCGCATCGACGGTGCGCGAGAGCAGCTGCTCGGGCGCGTGGTAGGGCGACCCCTCCAGCACCAGGCTGGCGGCGGTGCGGGTGGACAGCACGTCCACCCGGGCCAGCCCCACGTCGGTCAGCCGCGGCGCCCCCCGCGGCGGCAACACCACGTGCCGCGGGTGCAGGTCGCGGATCACCGCCCCCTGGCGATTCACCTCGTGGACGGCGGCGGCCAGATCGGCGATCAGGGCCAGGGCCTCGTCCACCGGCAGCGGCGCCCGCTGGGCCAGCACCTGCTCCAGCGTCTGGCCGGGCGGCTGCTCGCGCAGGCGCCAGGGTGGTGCCGCCGCGGGATCGCGGGCATCGGGCAGCGGGCCCAGGGCCAGGGTGCGGGCCAGCGCCGGGGCGTCCAGATCGCGCAGCTGCTCGGCGTCGCGCACGTAGCGCCGGCGCACGGCCTCGTCGCGGGCCAGCTCGGGCAGCAGCTGCGCCATCACCGCCTCGCCGCCGTCGCGCAGGCGCACACGCCAGCGGCGCTCGCTGCCCTGGCGCCAGGGTCCCTCCAGCCAGTCGGCCACCACCTCGCAGGCGGGCGCGTCCGCGGTGGTCACGATCGCGACATCTCCTCCAGCGCCTCGACCTGGGCGCGCAGATCGTCCAGCGATTCGGGGCGGCCGCGGCGGGCGCCGGCCAGGGCCAGGCGCGCGCGTGCGGCCTCGAGGCGGGCGGTCATCTCCAGCAGGCGGGTGGCCAGCCGGTCGCGCTCCTGCAAGCGCTGGCGGTCCTCGGCAGTCGGCTCGCGCAGGTCCGACCGGCCCAGCTCGTCGTCCAGCTGGTCCAGCCGCAGGCAGGCCTGGGTGGCCGCCGCCACGATGGGCGCCAGCTCGCCGGCCAGGCTGCGCTGCTGCAGCGAACCGCTGTCCAGGGCGAGCACCCGGGTCAGCACCCCGCGCAGCGACTCGCGGTGGCGGCCCACCGTCATGGCGGGCAGCGCGCGGCTGACCTGGTCCAGCGCGCGCTGCAGGTCGAGGTCCAGCGGGCGCGGCGGCAGGCGCGGGCGGGTGACCGGGCGGGTGGCCAGCACCCAGCCGCCCACCCCGGAGGCGATCAGCAGCGCCGCCATCGAGCCGAGCAGCACGAAGCCGCCGGCGCGGCCGATGGTGTGGGTCAGCCCGGCCAGCGAGCCGCCGGCCACCGCCGCCGCCCGCCCCATCATCTTGCGCACCTTGTGCCGCATCTGGGGCAGCGCCAGCGCCCCGCCCCGCCGCACCTCCACCTGCAGACCCAGGCTGCGCAGCGATCGGGCCAGCCCCTCGGCCGACTCGGCGTCCACGCCGCCCAGCAACCGGAAGGGCAGCCGCGGGCTCTTCTTCAGCAGCGGCTCGGGATCCAGACCCAGCGCCGGGTTGCCCAGCAGCCAGTCCACCAGCTGGCTGCGCAGGCCGGCGTCCAGGCGCTCGGCCACCTGGCCCGGCCCCAGCACGAAGATCGTGTGCTGCCCGCGGCCGACCGTGGCCAGCTGGCGCCCGCACCCGAAGCAGGCGAACACGCCTTCGACCAGCGGAGCCCCGCAGCTGGTGCAGGCCGAGGCGCGCGCCGACGGCGCCGCCACCGGCACCAGCGCGGTGGACGCCTCCGGCGTGGCCAGGCCGTCCAGCGCCGCCACCACCGCCTCGGCCGACTGCGGCCGATCGGCGGGCGACTTGGCCAGCAGCGCGCCGATCAGCGCGATCAGGGCGGGCGAACGGTCGGCCGTCGGCGCCAGCGCGGGCGGTGGCGTGCGGCGGTGGGCGTCCAGGATCCCGAAGGCGCTGGCGCCAGAGAACGGCGGAGCACCGGTCGTCATCTCGAACAGCACGCAGCCCAGCGCGTACAGGTCCGAGCGCGCGTCCACCGCCAGCGGATCCAGCGCCTCGGGCGCCATGTAGTCGGGCGTGCCCACCAGGGTCAGCGAGGTACGGTCCACCCCCAGCATCGAGCTTGCCCGGGCCAGGCCGAAGTCGACCAGCTTGGGCCGATCACCGGGCGCGACCAGGACGTTGCCGGGCTTGAGATCGCGGTGGACCAGACCGCGGTGGTGGGCGGCCTGCAGGCCGGCGGCGATGCCGCGGGCGATGCGCTGCAGGCGGGGCTGGGGCAGCGGCCCCTCACGCGCCAGCAGGGTCTGAAGGCTGGGCCCCTCGACCAGCTCCATCAGGATGACCGAGCACCCCTCGATCTCGGCCAGCCCGTACACGCGCACCAGCTGCGGGTCCTCGATGCCCTCCAGCAGGCGCGCCTCGCGCGCGAACCGTTCGGCCGCGCGCGGGTCGTCGCGGAACGAGTCGTGGAGGATCTTGCCGGCGTAGGCGCGCCCGGTGTCCTCGTCCAGGACCCGCACGACGCGCCCGAGGGCGCCCCGTCCGATCTCGTCGCCCAGCCGGTAGGTCGGCACCGGTCCAGACTACCTCAGGGCGGCGCAACCGGGTGGGGCGGCGCGCCCCGGGCGTGCGCGCGGTTTCAGCCGCGGTCGTGCCGGCTGGCGGGCGAGCTGACCCGCAGCTTCTGCCGGCTGGTCAGCGGGGCCGCCTGCTTGACCCGGTTGGTGCCCGCGCGGCTGGACTTGCGCGACGGTCGCTTGGTGGCCAGCGTGTCTTCCAGCGCATACACCGCCTTGCGGCCCTGCGACAGGTTGCGCGCGGCCGGCACGGAACCCTCGGATCGCGGCCGGGGGCGCCCGGCCGCGGGCTTGGGGGGACGGTTCTTTTTCTGCGCGCCCTGCCGCGCCGTGGTGGATCGGAAGCGCTCTGCTCGTGTAGCCATGCCGCCCTCCTTGTCTCCCCGACAAATGTAAGGCCGATATCGGCGGCGGCCCGGTCCAGCGAACCCCGCTCCCGCGACGGGGATCGCCTAGACTGGGGCCCCGATGGCCGAAGACCCCGGCGACCCCGGCGACCCCGGCGACCCCGGCGACGACGAGGAGAAGGCTCCCCGCGGCGAGAAGAACTACATCACGCCCCCCGGCTACAAGAAGCTGGTGGCCGAGCTGGAGTTCCTGCACACCAAGAAGCGCCCCGAGGTGGTCTCGGCGCTGTCCGACGCCGCGGCCGAGGGCGACCGCTCCGAGAACGCCGAATACATCTACCGCAAGCGCCAGCTGCGCGAGGTGGACCGGCGCATCCGCTTCCTGGCCAAGCGCCTCGACAACGTGCTGGTGGTCGACCCCACGGAACAGCGCCGCCGCGACCGCGTCTTCTTCGGCGCGACCGTGCGGGTGGCCGACGAGGAGGGCGAGGAGCGCACCTTCCGCATCGTCGGCTCGGACGAGATCGAGGCCGACACCAACGCCATCTCCTGGCGCTCGCCGGTGGGGCGAGCGCTGCTGGGCAAGGGAGAGGGGGACACGGTGACGGTGCGGTTGCACGCCGGTTCGCGGGAGCTGACGATCGTGGGGATTGATTACGTGTAAGCCGGGCCGGATCGTGCACGTGCACGTACACGAACCACGTTCGAGCACGTCCTACGCCCAGGTACACGCCGCCGCCTGCCCGTTTCCAACTCGAACCGTCCGCTTGCCCCCCGTATCCTGAAAGATCGTGGGCGGCCTGATCGGACTCCTCAGCTCGTCGCTGCCGCCTGCCACCGACGCCGCCGCTGCCGCGGAACATCCCTACGGGGCGATGGGGTTGCTGCTGAACCTGGCGGTGATCCTCGGCGCCGCCGCCATCACCACGGTGCTGTTCCAGAAGCTGCGTCAGCCGGTGGTGCTCGGGTACCTGCTGGCCGGCCTGATCGTCGGGCCCTACGTGCCGGTGCCGGTGCGGGTGGATGTCGGGGTGGCGCACACGCTGTCCGAGATCGGCGTCATCCTGCTGATGTTCTCGCTGGGGCTCGAGTTCAGCCTGCGCAATCTGGTGCGGGTGGCGGGCAGCGCCGGCATCGTCGCCGCCATCGAGTGCAGCCTGATGATCTGGCTGGGCTACCAGACCGGGCGGATGTTCGGCTGGAGCAAGTACGAGTGCCTGTTCGCCGGCGCCATGGTGTCGATCTCCAGCACCACCATCATCCTGCGCGCCTTCGGCGAGCGGAAGGTGGGCGGCAAGATCCGGCAGATCGTCTTCGGCATCCTGATCGTCGAGGACCTGATCGCCATCTTGCTGCTGGCGATGCTGACCGCCATCGCCTCGGGCGCGGGTCTGTCGGCGGGCGCTGTGGTGGTCACGGTCGGCCGCCTGGTGGGCTTTCTGGTGGTGCTGGTGGTGGTGGGGCTGCTGACGGTGCCCCGCCTGGTGCGGGTGGTGGTGCGGCTGGAGCGCAACGAGACCACCCTGGTCACCTGCGTCGGCATCTGCTTCACCTGCGCGCTGCTGGCCCACCGCTTCGGCTATTCGGTGGCGCTGGGCGCCTTCCTGGCCGGGGCGCTGGTGGCCGAGTCGGGCGAGGCCCGCCGCATCGAGCACCTCATCGAACCGGTGCGGGACATGTTCGCCGCCATCTTCTTCGTCTCGGTGGGCATGATCATCCAGCCGGAGCTGCTGGCCAGCCGCTGGCCCGCCATCGTGGTGCTGACCGGCGTGATCATCACCGGCAAGATCGTCGCCGTCAGCCTGGCCTCGGTGCTGGCGGGCAACGGCGTGCGCCTGTCGGTGCAGGCGGGCATGAGCCTGGCCCAGATCGGCGAGTTCTCGTTCATCATCGCCGGGGTGGGGCACACCCTGGGGGTGGTGGGCGACTTCCTCTACCCGCTGGCGGTGGGCGTGTCGGCGCTGACCACCCTGATCACGCCCTGGCTGATCGGCGGCTCGGCCCGGGCCGCCGCCTTCGTCGACGCGCACCTGCCCCACCGGGTGCAGACCTACGCCTCGCTGTACGAGTCATGGGTCGAGCGGCTGCGCACCACCGCCCCCCACCACGGCACCGCCTGGTCGCGCATCCGCCGCCTGATCGCGCTCCTGGCGGTGGACGTGACCGCGGTGGCGGCGGTGATCATCGGCGCCGCGCTGGGCACCGACCTCATGATCGAGGCGGCCGGCAAGGTGGGGCTGCATCGCATCGTCTCGCGGATCTTGATCGTCGTCGCCGCCGTGGCGCTGTCCGTGCCCTTCGTGCTGGGCGCCATCCGGGTCACCCGCGGCCTGGGGTACCTGCTGGTGCGCGAGGCGCTGCCGGCGCAGGCCAACGGCCTGAACCTGGCCAGCGCGCCCCGGCGGGCCCTGCTGGTCACCATCCAGCTCGGCATCCTGCTGCTGGCGGGCGCGCCCCTCCTGGCGATCACCCAGCCGCTGCTTCCCTCGATGCCCGGGGCGCTGGTGCTGGGTGGGCTGGGCAGCGTGCTGGCTGTGATGTTCTGGCGGCGCGCCAACGACCTGGAAGAGCACGTGCGCGCCGGCGCCGAGGTGGTGCTGGAGACGCTGTCAGCGCAGAGCCATTCCGAGAAGACCGGATCGACAAGCATCGCGCGCGTGCGCGGACTGGTGCCGAGCCTCGGCCACCCGCGGGCGGTGCGCGTCCCCGAAGACGCCCGCGCCGCCGGCCGCAGCCTGCGCGACCTGAACCTGCGCGGCCAGACCGGCGCCACCGTCCTGTGCATCGAGCGCGCCGGCCGCGACGCCATCTTGCCCACCGGTTCCGAGGTGCTGGAAGCCGGCGACATCATCGTGCTGACCGGTTCGGAGGAAGCGGTCGGCAACGCCACCACCCTGCTCACCCGCAAGCCCACCGGCCGCACCGGCACCTTCCCCCTCCCCCGCCCGGACACTCCGCCGATCCCCGATCCCGAAGGGCCCGCCGGCACCAAGCCCAACGCTCGGGCACCGGGCAATCCCCGTCCCCGTCCTCGTCCTCGTCCTCGTCCTCGTCCTCGTCCTCGTCCTCGAGTTCTGTGTGCCTACTCGGCGCGCACCCCGACCGGAAACTCCTCCTCCAGGTCCGGCCAGCCCGCGATCTCCCCGTGCACCTTCACCACCCACACCACCCTTTTCCGGGACGCCAGGGACGACGGCCGCGCGTCGACCGGCACCGGGACGCGGGCGCTGCCCCGGCGGGCGGTGCCCTGCATGGCTTCGTCGAAGAGGGGAACGGTCGCGAACACCGAGGGCGCCCACTTGTCCTCGGAGTCCTTGCGGGTCTCCTCCCGGCCTTCCAGGGTCACGCGCAGCCTGCGCAGCCGCTCGACCGAGCCGGCCAGCTCCCACTCCAGACTGCCCCGCTCACCGGGCACCAGCCGGCCCGGGCTAAGGGTGAGAAGCGGTCGCGGATTCCACTGCGCCAGCAGCATCCGGACCGCCTTGACCACCAGGCCCACGCCGGTGACCACGAACGGCACCAGGAACAGGGTCATGAAGTAGGGACGCTGTCCGCGGCGCCACTCGTCGATCACCGAACGCACGAAGGACTGCAGCACGCCGTTCCAGAAGACCGCCCCGATCGTGAACACGATCAGACGCGCGCGCGCCGAGACCTCGGGCCTCAGCAGCCGCGCCTCCCGGCCCACCCGCGCCTCCGGCGGCAGGCCGTCGGCCGCATCGTCTGGCGGAACGAAGCCGCGCCCGCGCACGCTGCCGTACAGGCCCACCGCGCCGATCAGCGCGAACACCATCGGAATGAGCGCGAACCACATGTCCCCGGTCAACCCGCGGTCGAGCACCGCCTGATCCGGATGGCCCGGATCCACCCAGCAGGGCACGGTCCCGCCCGGCACCAGCCGGTCGACCAGTTGCTGCTTGCTCTCGCGGCCGGTGGACGCACCCCCCTGGAACTGGACCCGTGTACCGGTGAAGGTGTCCCCGCCCACCTGGTAGCGGTAACGCGCCACAACCTGGTAGGTGTCACCGTCGCCGCGCAGCCCGCTCGACTCGATCACGCATCCCACCTGCGTCCAGCTCCGCGCCTGCCACACCTTCACCAGCGGCCGCCCGAAGAACGGCACC
>JBKPRZ010000568.1:0-3301 GCA_046734815.1 Myxococcota bacterium
CCATGGACTCCCGGTGCATCCGGATCCGGAAGGCCATCAACCCGACGCCGCCCAGCATCGCCGCCCCGGCCAGCGCCAGCGCCGTCGGGCGCGGGCGCAACGATGGCCAGTGCCAGCCGCGCCCACGCCCCAGCCGGCGCAACGCCCGGGCCGCCTCGGCCGCCGACGCGAAGCGATCTTCGCGGCGGCGCCCCAGCAGCTTTTGGAGAAAACGCCGGAACCCCGGCGACACGTTCAGCCGATCCAGCCCCCGCGGGTCGTCGAGCAGCCGCCAGGGCTCGCGACGCCCCAGAAGGTGCGCCAGGGTCGCGCCCAGCGCGTACAGATCGGTTGTCGCGTCGACGATGCCGCCCAGCTGCTCGATGGGCATGTAGCCAAAGGTCCCCACCAGGGTCGCGCCCACCGTGCTGCCCATGTCCCGGGCCGCCCCGAAGTCCACCAGGGCGACGCGGCCGTCGGGTTGCAGGATCAGGT
Source organism: Myxococcota bacterium (assembly GCA_046734815.1). GTDB lineage: Bacteria > Myxococcota_A > Polyangia > Fen-1088 > Fen-1088 > CAVYGB01. The sequence goes on from JBKPRZ010000568.1 coordinate 475, forward strand.
TGCCCGGCTTGATGTCGCGGTGAAACACCATCGGCGACAGGCTCTGAAGGTAGACGAGGATGTCCAGCACCTGGCGCGCGATCTCGCGCACCACCTCCTCGGCGAACTGGTGTCGCCCCAGCCGGACCAGCAGCGACTCGCCCTGCACGAACTCCTGGGCCAGGTAAAGCCGGGTGTGCACGCCCTCGCCCTCGCTGAAGCTGTCGACGAAGCGCGGGATCTGCGGATGCGACAGCTGCCGCAGCAGGCGCACCTCGCGCTCGAAGGCGGCCAGCGCGTCGGGGTGCGGCGGCTGGACGAAGGCCAGCTCCTTGAGCGCGACCGAGCGCCCCTGAGCGTCGCGGGCCCGGTACAGGCGCCCGTGAGCGTTGGTGACCAGCACCTCGCACACCTCGAAGCCGCGCACCCGGGCGATGGCCCCGCAGCGCGCGCAGCGGCTGGCCGGCAACACGCCCTGGCAGCCCGGACAGAACGCCGCCGCCGCCGCCACCTCCGCCAGTGCCAGCTCCAGCTGCGCCTGCCGTCGGATCCCCTCGGTGCACACCGGGCAGGTGCGCAGGTGCGCCTCGATGCGCTCGACCGGCGGGTCGTCCAGCACGCCGCTCGCGTACGACTCCAGCTCTTCGGCTGCCGGGTGCTCGAGGCTCATGGGCGGTCTCCTTCCAGCGCCGCGCGGACGCGCTTGCGCAGCTCGCACAGGATCTGCCGCACCCGCTGCACCGACAGGCCCAGCTCGCGCGACACGTCCGCCGCGGTCGCCCCGGGCTCGCCGTACATCAGATGAAACAGCCTCTGCGCCGGCAGCGGCGCGGCCGCGACCACCTGCAGCGCCCGCCCCATCTGCTGACGGGTCAGCAGGCGCTGCTCGGGGTCGGGCCCGTGGTCCACCAGCAGGTCTTCGCCCGCCGCATCGGTCGGGATCGGGTCGCTGGGGCCCTGGACCGCGCGCCGGCGCCGCTGGTCCCAGGCCAGAAAACGCGCCTGAACGATCGCCAGCCCCGGCAGCTTCAGCTCGGGCAGCCGCCCCTGCCGGTCCTTCTCGATCAAGCGCGCCCAGGCCTCCTGGGCCAACTCCTCCGCCTCGGCGAAGGCGAACCCGGTCGCCACCAGCGCCAGGACCACGCGCCGCTGATGCTGCCCGATCAACCGCGCCCACTCGTGCTGCCCCCGACCGGTGTCCCCCACCGGCGGCCCATCCAGACCGGAGGGTGGGTGCCCGCTCGCGTCATCACGCACGGGCGCCAGCCAGGTGGGCACGCTCATGACCGGAGAACGATCCACCGCCCCGAACATATCGTCGAAATCGCGTCGATCGTAGCGCGGCTCCGCCGCGTGGAGCTCATCGCGGGGGTGGGACCCCTCTCAGGGTCCCGCTATCAATCGCTCGAGCGTAGCGCGGTCAGTAGGCCAGCGCGCAGTAGCCGCCCGCGGCGTTGACCCAGTTGCGCTGGATCAGGTAGTCGCGGGCGCCGAGCCTCACGTTGGCCTGGGCGCCGTTGCTGGCCTGGTAGGTGGTGCCGAAGGTCCAGGCGCACTTGTCGGCGTTCTCGTAGCCGCGGCGGTCGTACCAGGCGTTGAGGTCGGGGTCGGTGTGCGCCTCCTCCAGCTCGTGCGCGATGATCGAGGCCATGCCGTCGGCCCCGGCGTTGCCGTTGGGTCCCACGGTCTGCGCGGCGCAGGCGGAGGGACAACGGTCGGGGTTGCCGACGAAGGAATATTTGATGTCCACGCCGCTGATGGTGGCGTGGGTGTGCCAGCCGCAATATTGCGTGCAGAAGCCGCTGGCGGCGGTCACGTCGGCCGAGGTGAGGACGAAATAGACGCCGTTGCCGTCCAGGGGCAGCCGGTTTCCGGCGATGGCGCTGCTGACCACGTCCCGGATCTGGCTGTCGGTCAGGCTCTTGCCGCGCGAATACGCATCGGTCGTGCTGCCGGCGAAGACGACCGAGTTGCTGAGCGCCACCCCCGCGCCGCTGGTGTAGGTGGTGTTGATGTTGTAGTAGGGCGACCCGCCGATGCTGGCGGCGAAGTCCTGGAGGATGGACGGCGCGCTGCTGGTGGCCCAGTCGCCGTACCAGATGTAATAGACCTTCACCGCCCCCAGCATCACCGGGCCGCCGTGATACACGATGCCGTTGTCACCCGGTCGCGGCTTGCCCGCCTCGCCTTTCTGGAACCTGTTCATCGTGCCGATGCCACGGCCGGTGGGCGCGACGTCGGGTGACTGCACGGCAGCCGCCACCTCGTCGATCTCGTTCAGAGGAGGCTCCACCTCGGAGCACGCGGACAGAGAGAAGACCACCGCAAGAGCCAGCAGAGACCGGTTCGACATCGCGATCCTTCCGTCGAGGCGCACGGCCTGCGAACGGGGATCACTTTAGTCTACATCGTACGAATTGTAAATTAAATTACGTGACACATGACAAAAAATCGAACCGATCGGGGACCGGGCGCCCTGCTCGTTCGGCGTCCGCAGGACCGAGACGATTGCTCCGGTGATCGGCGTCGAGAACGATCGCTCGTCTGACCGCGTCTGGTCGCTGGTCGCTGATCGCTGATCGCGTCTGGTCGCTGACGGCGCTGATCAGAACGGTGGGCGCCGGCGCCGGCGGCGCAGCAACGAGGCGAGCAGGATGGCCAGCGGGACCGTGGCGGCCGGGGACGGGAGGGGCGACGCATACGCACAGCCGCCACCCGTCACGGGCGACGATGTCGGCGCCGGCGCGCGGGCAGGGTCGGACGGCCGCGGCGCGGTGGTCGAGCCGCCGCTGCCGCCGACGACCGTCCCTTCGCCAGCGCCGCCGGTGACGCCGCTGCCGCCTGAGCC
>JBKPRZ010000569.1:0-11112 GCA_046734815.1 Myxococcota bacterium
CAGCTGGGCCTGCGCACCGCCTGCATCGAGCGCGAGCGGCCGGGCGGCATCTGCCTGAACTGGGGCTGCATCCCCACCAAGGCGCTGCTCAAGTCGGCCGAGGCGATGCGCACGGTCCAGCACGCCGCCGACTACGGCATCCAGATAGAGGGCAAGATCGGCTTCGACTGGGACAAGGTGATCGCCCGCAGCCGGGCGGCGGCCGACAAGATGGCCAAGGGGATCGAGACCCTGTTCCGCAAGTACAAGGTCGATCACCTCCCCGGCGTGGCCTCGTTCAAGGGTCGGGGCAAGGTGGAGGTGACCGCCTCCACCGGAAAGACCACCCTCGAGGCCAAGAACATCGTGGTGGCCACCGGCGCGCGGGCCAAGTTCCTGCCCGGCATCGAGCCGGACGGCGACCGCGTCGTCACCTACCGCGAGGCCATGATCCTTCCCGAGCTGCCCAGGTCGGTGGTGGTCATCGGCGCCGGCGCCATCGGGGTCGAGTTCGCCGACTTCTGGAACGCCTTCGGCGCGGAGGTGACAATCGTCGAGGCGCTGCCGCGGCTGGTGCCGATCGAGGACGAGGAGATCTCGGACACCCTGGCCCGCGCCTTCAAGAAGAAGAAGATCGCGGTGCACACCGGGGCCAAGGTGGCCGGGGTGAAGGTGGAGGGCAAAAAGGTCACCACCACCATCACCACCGCCGACGGCAAGAACCAGGACCTCACCTCCGACCGGGTGCTGCTGGCGGTGGGCGTGCGGGCCAACGTCGAGGGCTTCGGGCTCGAGGGCATGGGGGTGGCGCTCGACCGCGGGTTCATCAAGGTCGACGACAATTATCAAACCACCAGCCCGGGCATCTTCGCCATCGGCGACTGTGCCGGGCCGCCCCTGCTGGCCCACGTGGCCATGGCCGAGGGAATCGCCTGCGTCGAGCGGATCGCCGGCCACCACCCCAAAGGCGTCAACTACGATGCCATCCCGGGCTGCACCTACTGCGAGCCGGAGATCGCCTCCATCGGCAAGACCGAGGCCCAGGCCAAGGAGGCGGGCATCGACATCGCGGTGGGCCGCTTCCCGTTCATCGCCAACGGCAAGGCGGTGGGCGCCGGCCACACCGACGGCTACGTCAAGGTGATCACCAACAAGGCCCGCGGCGAGATCGTCGGCGTGCACGCCATCGGGCACGGGGTCACCGACCTCATCGCCGAGATGTCCGTGGCCATGACCACGGAGGCCACCGCCCACGACATCCTGGCCAGCGTCCACCCGCACCCCACCCTGTCGGAGGTGGTGCTGGAGGCGACCGCCAACGCCCTGGGCGAAGCGGTCCACATCTAGGGGGGCGTCATGTTCCGGCTCGACGGAAAGACAGCGGTCGTCACCGGCGGTGGGTCCGGCATCGGCCAGGCCATCTGCGAGCTGTTCGGCAAGCAGGGCGCCAAGGTGGCGGTGGTCGACCTGAACGAGGGCGCCGCCCAGGAGACGGTCGGGCGGATCACCGGCGCGGGCGGGCAGGCCTCGGCCCACCGCTGCGACGTCACCCGCGCGACGGAGGTCGCCGCCACCATGGACGCGGTCCTGGGCGCGGGCGGCAAGATCGACATCCTGGTCAACAACGCCGGCATCGCCCACGTGGGGACCATCGAGACCACCAGCGAGGCGGACTTCGACCGGATCATGCAGGTCAACGTCAAGGGCGCCTACCTGACGGCGCAGGCGGCGGTCCAGCGGATGGTGCCCCGGGGCGGTGGGGTGATCCTCAACATGGCCTCGATCGCCTCGATCATCGGCGTGCCCGAGCGGTTCGTCTATTCGGTCAGCAAGGGCGCCATCTTGACCATGACCTATTCGATCGCCATCGATTACGTGAAAAAGGGCATCCGCTGCAACTGCATCGCCCCGGCGCGGATCCACACGCCCTTCGTGGATGGCTTCATCCGCAAGAGTTATCCCGGCCGTGAGGCCGAGATGTACAAGCAGCTTTCGGAATACCAGCCCATCGGGCGCATGGGGAAGCCGGAGGAGGTGGCGGCGCTGGCTCTTTATCTCGCTTCGGACGAGGCCTCGTTCATCACCGGCCAGTGTTATCCGATCGACGGCGGCGTCATCGTGACCTGACCGGAGGAGGGCAATCAGCCATGAAACGCGTCGGCGTCACCATCGGCCTCCGCAAGGAGGCGCTGGACGAATACAAGCGCATCCACGTCAAGCTGTGGCCGGAGATCGAGGGGGCCATCAAGGAGGCGGGCATCCGCAACTACTCGATCTTCTACAACGACGGGCAGCTGTTCGGTTACTTCGAGCACCCCGGACCCGACGCCGCCTTCGAGGCGGCGATGAAACGCCTGGCCCAGGCGCCGCGCATGCGCGAGTGGTGGAGCATCACCGAGCCGATGCAGGTGCCCCGCCCCGACCGCAAGCCCGGCGACTGGTGGACGGCCATGGAAGAGGTGTTCCACCTGGACTAGACCCGGGCGGCCGAGGCAGTCTGTGCCGCAGACGCCCATGTCTTCGGTCCAGCGGTCCCGCTTTCGGCCCCTGCTGATCGCCTTCGGCGCCGCGGTGGCGCTGCTGGCGGCGGTGATCGTGGTGCTGGTGCGGCCGCGCGGGGGACCGCCGACCCGGAGCGCGGCGCTGCCGCCCGACGCGGCCGCGAAGGTGGTCTACGACCCGACCAGGCTGCTGGAGGCCGGCGTGAACCCCGGCGAGGTGTTTGCCAAGGAGCCCCGGGACGAGGTCTGGGCGCAGACTGTGGAGACGGTGATCGGCGGAATGATGAAGGCCGACGTCGAACGGCTGTCGCCCGGGGCGGGCGTGCAGCTGGTGTGCAAGACCTTGAGCTGCATCATCGGGGTCGACGTGCCCGAGGACAAGCGACCGCCGGCCATGGCCATGGTCAAGCTGGTGATGCTGGGTCCCTGGCAGGTGGACCTCGAGCCGGAGGAGGACGGCACCCAGCGCGTCCTGTTCTTCACCGAGCCGCGCTTCGCCGACCCGACGGCGTTCGTCGATTGGTACAAGAAGGCCCGGAAGCGAACGCTGGAGGCGATCAAGTCCGGCGAGCGCCCCAACCCCGTCCCGGTCGAGGCCGCCCAGCTGCCCGACGAGTGACCGGGTGCTCCGGGGATGGCCCGGCATCGAAAAGTCGCGGAGCCCTGCCATGGATGTCCGAGGTCTGCCGCGGGGCAACCGCCGGGACCGCGCGCGTCCGCGGGCAACGTTGCTGGCTCGCCTCTTGCTGATGTGTGGCGCGCGATGACCCCCTCCAGCAGGCAGCAGTCGGTGTACCGGTGGTTCCTGGCCCTGTCGTCCCTGGCGCTGGCGGCGTGCAGCACGACGCCCGGATCCCGGGGGCCTCGCGAGCCGCACGGCACGCCGGTGCAGGCCACGCTGGCGCCGCAGCAGCAGGCGGAGGTCGATCGCCTGACCGCCCTCGTGGCCGAATCCAGGGCCATGACCGCAGACGAGATGTTGCGGCGGCACGCGGTCCCCTTCCGGACCAGCCTGGGCTACGACCCGCAGGCGGCGGTGAACCTCGACCTGATCCAGGCCTCCGCGCTGCGGCTGGACACCGCCGAGATGGGGGCGCTGGCGCGGAACGGGTTCGTGATCTCCGACAAGCGTCGGTACCCGCACTTCGGCTACGGGTACGAGACGATATACTCGCAGGACCTGCCGGTCTTCGTGTCGGCTGACTCGATCCTGCAGGCGGTGCACCAGTCGTACGACGAGATCCTCAAGGCGCTGGAGCTGGCCAGCCTGGCGCCGCAGATGGGCGAGCTGCTGGGCTCCATGCGACAGCGGCTGGCCGCGGCCACCGCGCTCGACGCCACCACCCGGGCCGATGCCGACCTGTTCCTGACGGTGGGGCTGTCCCTGCTTTCCGGTCGGGCCGTGGCGGCGGGGGGCAGCGCGCGCGTCCAGGACGTGATCGACCTTACGGGCATGGCCACCGCCGCTTCAGGCAGCCAGGCCATGGACCTGTTCGGCGTACCCCGTGAGATCGACTTCTCCCAGTTCAAGCCGCGCGGCCACTACGTCGGCGTCCCGGCGCTGGAGCAGTACTTCCGGGCCATGATGTGGATGGGCCGGATCGATTTTCCCTTGCTGCATACCAACTCGGAGACCGGGAAGACCGAGCTGATCCGGCGCTCGGTGCAGGGGGCGCTGGCCCTGCGCGGCCTGATGGACCAGCCGGCGATGGCACGCTGGCAGGCCATCGACCAGGCATTGCGCGCGTTCGTGGGTGAGCCCGATTCGATGTCACCGCCCGATGTGGATCGCCTGAAGGCCGACCTGGGGCTCGATGGGTCCGACCTGTCCGCGATCTCCGACGAGAAGCTGGCGGCGGCGATCGTGGCCGGGGCGTACGGGCGGCAGAAGATCCTCAGCCAGATCGTGATCCAGCCACCGCACGAGGGGGCCTGGCCGCTGGACGCGACCTTCCTGTTCCTGGGCCAGCGCTACGTGTTCGATTCGCACGTCTTTTCGAACGTGGTGTACGACCGGGTCAACGCGGCCGAAGCGCCCAAGCGCATGATGCCCAATGCCCTGGACGCCGCCTTCGGCGCCCTGGGCAACGATCAGGCCGCCCAGCTCCTCGCCGGCGAGCTGAACAAGTACCGCTACGCTCCGGCGCTGGAGTCGATCCGGCGGCTGGGCGACGAGCACGGGACCACATTCTGGGACGCCAACCTGTACAACCTGTGGCTGGGGGCGCTGCGGACCCTCTCGCCCGGGGCGGACCTGAGCCGCGCCGATTCGGGGCTGCCGCCGGTGGCCCAGACCGAGGCCTGGGGACGCCGGCTGCTCAACACGCAGCTGGCCTCCTGGGCCCAGCTCCGGCGCGACACCATCCTGTACGCCAAGCAGTCGTACACCACCGGCGTGGCCTGCGAGTACCCCGACGCCTACGTGGATCCCTACCCCGCGTTCTTCGGGGCGATCGAGAAGCTCGCCGGCAAGGGCGCCGCGGTGGCCGCGGCTCTACCCGCGGGCGGAGATGCCACTCTGTCGGGGCGCGTGCAGGCGTACTTCGGCAAGCTGGGGCAGGTGTCGGCGATCCTGCGGGAGATGGCCGAGAACCAGCGCACCGGCCTGCCCCACAAGCCCGAGCACATCGCCTTCATCAACCAGGCGGTCACCCTGCTGCGCGGCTGCGGCGGGCCAGCCGGTATCCGCACCGGCTGGTACGGGGATCTGTTCTTCAACCGCGAAGCGGCCGCCGAGTTCAGCCCCACGATCGCCGACGTCCACACCCAGCCGACCGACGAATTCGGCAACCCGGTGGGCCACGTCTTTCACGTCGGAACCGGATACGCGCGCCTGCTGGTGATGACCGCGCCCACCTGCATGGGCCCGCGCGCCTACGCCGGGCTGGTGTCGTCGTACCACGAACGCGTCACCGACCAGCTGCGGCGCCTGAACGACCAGGACTGGGCCCGCGAATTCGGCAGCGACAAGATCCCCGCCGACGTCCCCTGGATGTCCGACCTGATCGTCAAGTAGCGGATCACTCGAAGCGCAGCGCCTCGACCGGATCCAGCCGGGCCGCGCGCCAGGCCGGATAGAGGCCGAACACGACGCCCACCAGCAGCGCCGCGCCGATGGCCAGCGGCGGGGCCCAGGGCACGAGATGGAAAGACCAGCCGCCCACCACCCGGTCGAGGATACGCGACGCGATCCAGGTGAGGCCCAGGCCGATGCCCACGCCCAGCAGGCCGCCCAGGCCGGCGGTCAGGGTCGATTCGGCCAGGAACTGGGCCATCAGCTGGCGCCGCGGAGCCCCCACCGCGCGGCGGATCCCGATCTCCCGGGTCCGCTCGGTGACGCTGACGAGCATGATGTTCATGACGTTGATGCCGCCGACGATCAGCGAAATGATCGCGGTCCCCAGCACCAGCAGCGAAATGACGGTGAGGATCAGCTCCTCCTTGCCGTCGTCCTCGCCCCCCTTCAGCTCGAAGTTCTCGATGCCGTAGTGGCGACGCAGAAGGGTCTCCCGTACCACCCCGCGCACGCTGGCGATGCGCCCGGCGAAATCGCTCAGGTCGGCCAGCCGCACGAAGATGCGATGCAGGCCCTCGCGCAGTTCCTCCGGCGCGGTCACCGCGGTCAGGGTGGTCTCGGGCACCAGCACCCGGCCGTCCCACTGCCAGGGGCCGTCGGGCCCGCCGAAGACGGGCTTGTGGGCCAGCGCGCCGATGACCACGTAGCGCTGGTCCCCGTCGCTGATGGTCACCCCGTCCAGGGAATCGCTCGCCTCCAGCAGGTCGTCCCACACCTTGAATCCGACCACCGCCACCGGTCGCCGGTTGGCCACCTCCTCCTCGCTGAAGAAACGGCCCTTGGCCAGGCGCAGATGGTAGAGGTCCAGCGCGTCCGGCCGGGTGCCCAGCAGGACCACTTGCTTCTTGTTGCGCTTCCAGTAAACCTCGCCCCAGCGCCGGCGCTGGCCCACCACCCGGGCGTCGCCCAGCAGGGCGGACTCGTCGAGGGTGGTCACGTCGCCGCGGTCGAGCTCACGGGTCGTGCGTTGGCGGTCGTGGACTTTGCGTGGGTCGTGGCGAGAGACCTCCACCAGGTCGTCCTCGGTGGCCTGCCGCGAGGCCATGACCAGGGCATCTTGCCCGGCAGCCAGCAGCCCGGACAGCATCACCAGCGACGAGGACCCGATCATCACGCCGGTCAGGGTGAGGATGAAACGCAGCCGGTTGACCCGGAACGAGTCCCCCACCCCACGCAAGACCTCGCGCCAGACCATCGCCTACCCCGCCGCCCGCAAGCAGTCCACGACCGTGAGCCGGCTGGCCTTGCGCGCCGGCAACAGCCCGAAGGTCAGTCCGATCAGGGCCGAGGCGACCAGGGCCCCGATGATCGCCTCGATCGACAGGACCGGGACCCAGGACTCCTGGCCCTTGCGGATCAGCCGCCCGACCACCTGGGCGGCCATGCTGCCGCTGGCCACGCCCACCAGACCGCCCAGGGCGGCCAGCAGCGCCGACTCGAACAGGAACTGCGCCCCGATGGCCAGGTCGGAGGCGCCGATGGCCTTGCGCAGCCCGATCTCGCGCACCCGCTCGCTCACCGAGACCAGCAGGATGTTCATCACCCCCACCCCGCCCACCAGCAGCGCGATGCTGGCGATGAAGGCCACGATGATCTGCATGATCCGGAAGACAGCGTAAAACTTCTCGGTTATGGCCCCGACGTCGAACACCTGGAAGTCGTCCACTCCCCTGTGGCGGTGGCTGATCAGCGCGTAGGCCACCCGCTTGGCCATCTCGTTGTGTTCGGTGCCGTCGGTGACGATGATCAGGGCCGACTGCTGGCCCAGCTCGCGCAAGGTGATCGGCACCAGCACCAGGTTGTTCCAGTCGAAACCGAAGCTCATGCCGAACCGTTTGACCTTGTCCGTCACCCCGACCACCCGGAAGCTCTCCACCCCCACGCGCAGCACCTGTCCCAACGCCGCCACCGGTGAAGGGAACAACATGTCGGCGACCCCCTGGCCGATCACCGCCACCCGCCGGCGGCCGTCCATGTCATCGCGGTCGAGGGCGCGCCCGGCCGCCAGCTTCATGTTGAAGGTGGGCAAGAAGTCCTGGTTGCCAGCGACCAGGTCGGCCTGCATCGGATCGCTGCTGCCCAGACGCACGTCCTGGTTGCCCATCTCGCTGTGCATCTCGAAGTAGCGCGCGCCCGGCACGGCACCCCGCAGCGCCTCGGCGTCTTCTTCTGTCAGGCCCCGGAAGTAGCTGGCCTGCTTGCGCTCGGCCTTCTCCGGAGCCTTGGGGAACATGACCACCATGCGCGCGCCGCCCACGTCCTCGATCCCGCGCGAGATGGTCGAGATGCCCGACTTGGCCAGCGAGGACATCACCACGATCGAGAAGGCGCCGATGGTGATGGACAGGACGGTCAGCGCCGAGCGGAACTTGTGCGCCCGCAGGACGCCCAGGCTCATGCGCAGGAACTCGAAGAACATGGCCGTGCGGCGTGAACCCGAGCCCCGGGGTCAGAACTTGTGCTCGTCGGCCGCGGGCGGCTTGATCAACACGCGCCCGCCCTCGGCCACCCCCGCCTTCACCTCGACCTCGCGGTCGCTGCGCGCGCCGACGGTGATCTCGCGGCGGGTGCTGGTGGGCTTGCCGTCCTTGCCGGTCTCGATGGCCTGCACGAAGCTCTTGCCCTTCTCGGTGATCACCGCCTCGATCGGCAACACCAGGACCTTCTGCTTGCGGTCCACCAGGATGCGGACGTCGGCGGTCATGCCCGGCTTGATGGCGGCCAGATCCTGGCTGCTGTCCAGCGAGGCCTCGACCGGGAAGACGTCGGGCGCGTGCCCGGCCGCGCCGCTGGCCCGCACCGCCGCGGCCGGGGCCACCCGCGTGACCACCGCCGTGTAGGTCTTGCCCGGCAGCGCGTCCAGGGTGATCTCGGCCTTCTGCCCGCGCTGGACCCGGGCCACGTCGATCTGGTTGAGATCGATCTTCACCAGCAGCAGCGAGACGTCAGCCAGCACCAGCAGAGCCTTGCCCTCGACGGTCGCGGTCACGCCGGGCACCACCACCTCGCCCGGCTGGATGGCGCGCTGGATGATGGTGCCGTCGAAGGGCGCCTCCACCTCGGCGTAGCGGAGGTGGTCGCGGGCCGTTTCCAGCGCCACCTCGACCGACTTCAACCGGGCGCGGGCCAGAGCGGCCTCGTGCCGGGCCTGGTCCACCTCGGCGGCGGGGGCGATGGCGCCGGCGCCCGCCTTCTCGGCCCGACCCAGCTGCAGCTGCGTGTAGCCGACCACCTCGCGCTGCTGCTGGGTCTCGGCCTCCATGCGGGCCACGTCGCGGCGGTAGTCGGTGGGATCGATGCGCAGGAGCACCTGGCCAGCCTTGACCTTCTGGCCCTCCTCGACCTTGACGTCCACCACCTGGCCGCCGACCTTGGACTTGATCTGGGTCTGCAGGCGCGGCTCGACCCGGCCGGTCTCCAGCACCACCACGTCGAGGTCCGTGCGCTTGACCACCGCCGACAGGGACTTGTCCAGCTGGGCGGCGGCGCCGCTGCGGCTCTGGCGCACGGCCGCGATGGCCGCGATGGCCAGACCGGGAACCACCACGAACCAGATCAAACGGCGCAGGAGTCCGCGACGCCGCACGACCGGGGCCATGGCAACCGCTTCCGTCATCCGAGCCTCCACGAGGGGGCCACCAGTTTATCAGGCGCATCGAGGCGGCGCCGGCGCGGGGAAACAGGAAGTCGACGCATGGCTGTGATCCAATACATGAACGAGAGACTTTCTTCCGGGGAACCCGCCAGCGCGACGCGACAGCACCGTCGGACACGTGACCAATGTGAACGCAACGAACGGACGGGGTAAAAGCTCCAACGATCCGTTGCCACCGCGCCCGAAACAGACCACGGTCGCCGACCCGGCCGAGGCCATCGCCGGTTTCCGCGCCCGCTTCCGGGCGCTGGGCCGCGCGGAGCGCGCGGTGGCGGAGAAGGCGTACCTCAAGAGCGGCCTGCGGTTCCATGGAGTCACGCAGCCCGATGTGCGCAGGACCGCGGTGGAGTTCTGTCGAGGCCGGCCCGAGCTGGGCGCCGGCGGACTGCGCCGGCTGGTCGACGGGCTGTTCGCCAGCGACTACCACGACCTGCGCAGCCTGGGGATCGCGTTGCTGGAGCGCAAGCGGGCGCTGCTGTCGGCCGCGGACCTCCCCTGGCTGCTGGATCTCGTGCGCGTGACGGCCAACTGGGCCCACGTCGACTGGCTAGCCACGAAGGTGATCGGTCACCTCGTGACCGGACTGGCGTCGGCGCGGCGGCGGAGCACGCTCAGGTCCTGGGCAGGCGACGGACACATGTGGGTGCGGCGGACAGCCCTGCTCGCCCAGCTCGACGAGTTGCGCGCCGGCCGCGGCGACTTCGATCTGTTCGCTACCATCGCGGCTCCCTTGCTGGGCGAACCGGAGTTCTTCATCCGCAAGGCGATCGGATGGGTCCTGCGCGACGTCTCCCGACGTCGCCCGGAGCTGACCTTCAGGTTCCTGCGCCGGCATGGGAGCGCGCTTTCGGGCCTGACCCTGCGCGAGGGCGCGCGCCATCTGCCCGCGCCGATGCGCGCGCGGCTGTCTAGACGGTCACGTACGGCCGGCGCGCGCGCACGGACACCAGCTTCCGCTCGGGCAAGACCAGCGCGGTGAGCGCGCCACCGTAGACGCAGCCGGTGTCGAGCCCGGTGGCGTAGGCGTATTCCTGCAGCCCGCGGACGGCATCGTGCCCGAAGACGATGCGCTCGGGGCCGCGCCAGCGGGACGCCCAGGGCATCCCCTTGAGCTTCTTGGTGGGCTCGCCCTCGTTGGTGAAGCTGCGCAGGGTGAGCAGGTGCTCGTGGTCCTGCCGCTCGATCGCCACCCCGGGCACCACCCCGGCGTGCACCACCACGGTGTCGGGGTCCCCGGCGCGCTCGGGCCCCAGCCGCAGCCACAGCGGCAGCGCCTCGAGGTAGGTCCAGTCCGGTGGCGTGAGCGTATCGAGCACCTGCCGGTGCTCCGGGCGTGCCTTGCGGCCGTCGCTGGCCTGCTGCCCCCGATCCACCGCCCGCAGGCGCAGGACGTGGGCGTCGTGGTTTCCCATCACCGCCTGCGCACCGGTCTCGCGTGCGAAGGCGATCACAGCCTGGCTGTCGGGGCCCTTGGCGACGAGATCGCCCACGAACACCAGGCGCTCGCCGCGCTTCCAGCCGGTCTTCGTTACCAGCGCGCGGAGCTCGTCTGCGCAGCCATGGATATCACCAACCACAACGGTCCGTTGCATCGCCTCACACGAGTTTATCCGATGGATGTCGACGGCCAGCCATTCCGGACGTACCTTCACCCACAGGCGCCCGTTCCTGCCGCCCATGTCCAGCTTCCCCTCCCGCCCCGACGCCCGCGGCCCGACCCGCCTCGCCCTCGCCCTGCTGGGGGCGCTCGCGGTCAGCGCGACGGTCGCCTGCGCGCCGCTGCGTGAGCAGCCGACGACGGGGGACGCGGGCGCAGGAGGCTCCGGCGGGGCAGTGGTGGGGATGGGAGGTGGATCGGGGGGCCGGACGGATGCCCCCACTTCACCGACTCCGGCGACGCC
>JBKPRZ010000570.1:0-20798 GCA_046734815.1 Myxococcota bacterium
TCCCGGCGGCACGCCGTCGCCTCCCAGCAGGGACACCGAGACGTTCTCCTGGGTGGTCAGGGCGTGGAACATCAGCTTCGTCCGCTTGCGCAGCGGCGCCGGGCAGATGGGCAGCCAGGTCAGCTCGACGTCCACGCAGACCGAAGACTCGACCTCGCCCTCGCGGGCCAGGGTCGCCCCGCGCGCCAGGTCCCGCGGCTCGAGACCGGGCAGGTTGAAGGCGGCCCGCTCGCCGGCCAGGGCCTGGTCGCGGTCGGCACCGTGGACCTGGACCGACCGCAGCCGCCCGCGCGCTCCGCCCGGCAGTGCCACCACCGCGTCGCCGGCGCGGAAGGTCCCGCCCGCCACCGTGCCGGTCACCACCGTGCCGAAGCCCTTGACCGTGAACACCCGGTCGATGGGCAGGCGCGCCGGACCGTCGCCGGACCGCGCGGGCAGGTCGGCGGTGGCCCGGGCCAGCCGCTCGCGCAGATCGACCAGCCCGGAGCCGTCGGTGGCCGAGCAGGGCACGATCGGCGCGCCCTCCAGGAATGTCCCGACCAGGGCGGCGCGGACCTCGTCGGCCGCCAGCGCGCGCAGCTCCCCGTCGACCAGGTCGATCTTGGTCAGCGCCACCAGGCCGCGGCGCAGCCCCAGCAGACCACAGATGTCCAGGTGCTCGCGCGTCTGCGGCATCACGCCTTCGTCAGCCGCCACCACCAGCAGCACCAGGTCCAGTCCGGTGGCCCCCGCGACCATGGCGCGCAGGAACCTCTCGTGCCCCGGCACGTCGACCACCGCGGCCAGCCGCCCATCCGGCAAGGTCAGGGGGGCAAATCCCAGCTCGATGCTGATTCCCCGGGCCCGTTCCTCCGGCAATCGGTCGGTGTCCACCCCGGTCAGCGCCCGCACCAGCGACGTCTTGCCGTGGTCGACGTGACCGGCGGTACCGATCACCAGCCGGCTGGGCAGGGGTGCGGGTCCGGTCATCGCCCCCGAATCCTATCAGCGCCGGACATTTTTTTTGTTTGCCACCGAGCGGTTACCCGTACGAGCGTCGGCCCAGACACCACGCCGCCCCAAGGAGTCAATATGCCGACCAACCCGTATGCCCTCGACGGCCAGGCGGAGAAGGCGCTGGCCCTCGCGCACGAGATCGCGCGCGACGTGGCCGCCGGTCAGGCGGGGAAGGTGGATGCGGAGGGGCGCTTTCCCGAAGAGACGATCGCCGCGCTGGCCGGGCGCGGCCTGCTGGGCCTGTGCATCCCGACCGACCACGGCGGTCTGGGGCTGGGTCCACCGGCGTTCGCGGCGATCGCCGAGGAGCTGGCCACCGCCTGCGCTTCCAGCGCGATGGTCTTCGTCATGCACGTGTCGGCCCAGCAGGCCATCGCCGCCTCGACGACTCTGGCGGATCGCTCGCGCCTGCTCCGCGAGATCGCCGCTGGCCGCCACCTGACCACCCTGGCGTTCTCGGAGAAGGGCTCGCGTTCGCAGTTCTGGGCGCCGGTGTCGCAGCTGCAGCCGAGCGGCAACGGCTTCCTGGCCAGCGCGCACAAGTCCTGGGTCACGTCGGCCAGCCGGGCCGATTCGTACGTGGCCAGCTCGGCCCGCCCGGGCGCGGCCTCGCCGCTCGAGTCCACCCTGTACCTCGTCCGCCGGCGGGATCCGGGCGTGCGCATCCCCGCGCGCTGGGATGGCCTGGGGCTGCGGGGCAACGATTCGGCGCCGGTGATCTTCGAGGGCGTCTCGGTGGCGGCCGGTGATCTGGTGACGGCGCAGGGCGAGGGAGCCCCCGCCATGCTGCAGGTGGTGTTGCCGTGGTTCAACGTCGGCTCGGCCGCGATGGCCAACGGTCTGTGCCGGGCGGCGGTGGCGGCCACGGCGGCGCACCTGAAGGGCACCGGCTTCGCTCACACCGGGTCGGGGCTGCGCGACCTGCCCAACCTGCGCGCCCGGCTGGCCGAGATGGCCGTGCGCACCGAGCAGGCCCGCGCCTTGCTGGGCCGCACGCTGGTCGAGCTGGCGGCCCCTTCGCCCGAGACGCCCCTCTTCGTCCTCATGACCCGGCTGGCCTCGCTGCAGGCCTCGTGCGACGTGACCGATCTGGCCATGAAGACCTGCGGCGGCGCCGCCTTCTCGCGCGAAGGCGGCATCGAGCGCCTGTTCCGCGATGCGCGCGCCGGCTGGGTGATGGCGCCCACCGTCGACCACCTGCAGGACTTCATCGGCCGGGCGCTCACCGGCCTGCCGCTGTTCTAGGATTGGTTCCATGTCGTCACCAACCGCATCCATGTTGCTGGGGGCGGTGGCCTACCACCCGAAGGTGGTCACCATCTGGGAGGGCATGCGCGAGCACTTCCGTCGCGCGGGCGTGGAGCTCGATTACGCCCTGTTTTCCACCTACGAGCGCCAGGTCGAGGCGCTGCTGGCCGGGCACATCGACATCGCCTGGAACACGCCGCTGGCCCACGTGCGGGTCAAGCGCCGCACCGGCGGGACCGCGCCCGCGCTGGGCATGCGCGACGCGGATCGCGATTTTCACGCCAAGGTGGTGGTCCGCCGCCAGGCCGGGATCCGCTCGCTGGCCGACCTGGCCGGCAAGCGCCTGGCGGTGGGAGCCAGTGACTCGCCCCAGGGCCACATCCTGCCGCTGCACTTCCTGCGCGAGCGCGGCGTCGATCGCGCGCGGGTGCAGCTCACGGTGTTCGAGGGCGACCCCGGCAAGCACGGGGACACCGGCGCCACCGAGCTGGAGGTGCTGCGCGCGCTGGCCGAGGGCCGCGCCGACGCGGGGGTGGTGGGCGACCTGGTCTGGGTCAACGAGCTGTCCGCCGGCCGCGTGCCCACCGGGGAGGTCGAGGTCCTGTGGACCACGCCGGCCTTCGACCACTGCATGTTCGACGGCCGGCCAGACCTGGCGCCGGCGCAGCAGGAGGCCTTCACCCAGGCGCTGTTCGCCATGCGCTGGGAGGACCCGGAGCACCGCTGGGTGATGGAGCTCGAAGGCCTGCGTCGCTGGCTGCCGCCGCGGGAGGAGGGTTACCGCAGCCTCGAGCGTGCGCTCGACCAGGAGGGGGGCTGGTAGGGGACGGCTCGGCTCCGGTCGCGCTGGCGCTGGACGCCGGCGACCTGCCGCTGGGGGGCGGACTGCTGGCGCTGCTGCGGCCGGCCCTGGCGCGGCTGGCGCCGGGGGGCGTGGTGGCGCTCGCCACCTCGGCGCGGGCGGGCGAGGACCTGCCGGCCTGGTGCCGCCTCGAGCGCCACCTGCACCTGCACAGCGAACCGCTGCCCGACGGCCGGCAGCGGCACCTGATCCAGCGCGGTCCCCACGGCGCCGCCCCCGCGCCGCCGGCGGCGTTCGATCCCGGGCGGCCGCCGCGCACCGCCGACCTGACCGCCCTGTGCCCGCTGCCCGATCGCGCGGATCCCCACTCCGGGTTCGCCCCCCGCGGAGCGGCGGTCGAGCCGGGCGGTCCGCCTTTCCCGTTCACCCTGCTCCAGCGCGACCGGGTCGCGCCGCCGGAGATCGGCGCGCTGTATGACGCCGCCGTGGAGGGCCAGTGGGACGCCACCCGCGACATCCCCTGGGACCGGATCCAGCCGCTGGCGCCCGCGCTCGGCCAGGCCCTGGGGCAAACGATGGCTTTCCTGGCCGAGAACGAGCTGTCCGCGCTGTACCTGCCCGCGCGCTTCCTGCCCCGCGTGCACCCCGCCTACGCCGAGGTGGCGATGGTGCTGGCGGTGCAGCTTGCCGACGAGGCCCGTCACATCGACGTGTTCCTCAAGCGCGCCTGGAGGACCGGCCAGGGCCTGGGCGTCTCGGCGGCGACCACCGCGCTGTCGCTGCGGACGTTGCTGTCCTACGAGGACTTCACCGAGGCGGCGTTCGTGCTGTCGGTGCTGGGCGAGGGGACCTTCCTGGACCTGCTCCGTTTCGTCGAGGAGCACGCCCCCGACGAGGCCACCGCCGAGATCGCCCGGCGCGCGCGCGCCGACGAGGCCCGCCACGTGCGCTTCGGTCTTCTGCACGTGCGCCATGCCCTGTCCGCCGACCCGTCGGTGGCCACCGCGCTGGAGGGGGCGGTCCGCCAGCGCGCCGCCACCCTGCAGGGCGAGAGCGTGCCGCCGGCGGTGCAGGATGCCCTCACCGTGCTGGCCGCCCGCGGCATCGACCCGCCCTCGCTGGCCCGCGGCCACGAGGCGTTCCGCGCGCTGCTCTCGACGATGCTGGCCAACCGGGAGCGGCGCCTCGCCGCGGCGGGCTTCTCCCCCGAGCAGGCCACCCGCCTGGCGGCGCTGCACACGCCGAACTTCATGTGACGATCTCGCACCGTCTGTCGCCTGCGGCGCATCTTGTACAAGATCCGGCCGCCCGGCAGAATAAGCTTCCGTTGATGTCCACCGGCAGGCTGTCCCGTTTCGCCAGCTGCGGCGGCTGCGCGGCCAAGGTCGCCCCCGCCGAGCTGCAGGCGATCATGCTGCAAGCGCGGCAGGGCGCCCCGCCCAGCCCGGCGCAGTTGCTGGTGGGCACCGAGACCGGCGACGACGCAGCGGTGTTCCGCCTGCAGGACGACCGCGCGCTGGTGCTGACCACCGACTTCGTCACCCCGGTGTGCGACGACCCGTACCTCTACGGCCAGGTCGCCGCCGCCAACGCGCTCTCCGACGTGTTCGCCATGGGCGGCCGCCCGCTGGTCGCGCTGGCGCTGTGTGCGTTCCCCGAGGCGCTGCCCACCGAAGACGCCGCCGCGATCTGCCGCGGCGGCGCCGACAAGGCCGCCGAGGCCGGTGCGGTGGTGGCCGGCGGCCACTCGGTGCGCAGCCCGGAGCTGTTCTACGGTCTGGCGGTCACCGGCGAGGTGGACCCGGCGCGCGTGGTCCGCAACGTGGGCGCGCGCCCCGGGGACGCCCTGGTGCTGACCAAACCGCTGGGCACCGGCCTTTACATCAACGCCTGCCGCAGCGGCAAGATCGACGGCGACGCCCTGGCGGCGGTCCTGCGGGTCGCCGCCACCCTGAACGACCGCGCCGCGCACCTGATGGTCGAGCACCAGGCCCACGCCGCCACCGACGTGACCGGCTTCGGCCTGGCCGGCCACGGCCTGGGCATGGCCCGCGGCTCGGGCGTGGCCCTGCGCCTGCACCTCGACAGCCTGCCCCTGCACCCCGGCGCCCTGGCCCTGGTCGAGGGCGGCGTGAAGAGCCGCGGCGGCACCAGCAACCAGCAGACCTTCCAGTCGCAGGTGTCCGGCCCCGCTCGCTCCCCGCGTGAGGCGATCCTCTACGACCCCCAGACCTCGGGCGGCCTGCTGGTCGCCCTGCCTTCCGCGCGCGCCGACGCGTTCGTCTCCGCCCTGAAGGACGCCGGTTACCCCGCCGCCACCGTCATCGGCGAGGTGACCGACGCCCCGACCGGGTCGGCGCTGCTGCAGCTTTCGTGAAGCGCCGTCGTCAGAACACCACCGGCAGGTCCACCTGCACGATGTTGTACTTGGACTTCGACAGCGGCTCGTCGAGCGCGGTAGCGTAGGACAGGCCCGGGCGCAGCCACACGTCCTGGCCGATCTTGAAGTGCAGGCGCGGGCCCACCGCGACGGTGGTGCTGTCGCGCGCGGCCGGGTTGGCCTTCACCGCCGCCGGGGTGGACAGATAACGCTGGTAGCGCAGCTCGCCGCCCAGCGAGAGCATCGGTATCGCGAAGTAGCCCACGTGCAGGCCGGCGGTGGCGTTGGTGCGGCTCGACTCGGCCGCGCACTTGGTGGTCCCGTCCGAGCAGAACTCGTTGCGCACGCGCAGCAGCTCGAACAACGTGAGCTCCGCCTGCACGGTCAGCTTGTTCGCCACCCAGGCCAGGTCCGCCCCCAGCAGCGGCGTGAAGTAGTTGACCGCGAACATCGAGTTGTCCATCGCCGACCGCGCGCCGATGCCCCGGGCGATGGCCGCGGCGCTGGCGTCGCCGGCGGCCGGCTTCGCCCCACCGGTGCCCAGCGGCAGCGCCGCCGCCAGCACCGCCGACAGGCGCAGGTCCGAAGGCAGCTTCCAGGCGCCCAGCAACCCCACCACCGGGTTCATGAAGGCCGCGCCCGACCCGGCCGCCGCGACGGGATCGGAGTTCTGCACCACCCCCACCCGGATCAGCGGCGCGAAGGTGGGCGTGATCTTGTAGGTGGCCCCCAGGGTGCTGGCGATCGTCGACCCGCTGACCTCACCCTCGGCCGGGCGGGCCGGGTCGGCCCCCTTGTAAAAGGCGATGCTGCTGTCCGAGCGCACCACGTTGCCGATGGCGGCAGGCCGCAGCTGCCAGGGCAGCGAGTAGGGCGGCGCCGGCACGGTGGCGGTCGCACCGGTGGTTGTCGCTGGCACCGTGGTTGTGGTGGTGGTGGGGCCCGGGTCGGCCGGCTGGGCGGCGGCCACGCCCGACGCGGACACGAGGACGAGCACGATACCGGTTGCTGGGACTCGCATGACGGCTCCTTTGCTGGGGGCCTGACTGACCAGACGCAACGATGGGGGACGACGGACGGGCCTCAGATCCCGGCCAGCCCGGGCGCCAGCCGGCGGTAACCCTGCTCGCGGGCCCACAGGTCCAGCGACAGCGAGCAGAGGTCGTCGACCTCCGGGATCGCCCGCGCGTCGCCGGTGAGGTCGATGGATTTGACGTACGTGCGGCAGCCGGCGCAGGCCTCGATCCGCGCCGTCGGATGACGTTCGCTGTGGAAGATGGGCAGCTGGTCCGGGCTCTGCTCGGCGCAGGCCGGGCAGCGGATCCGGTTGACCGCCCACGCGCCGCCGCACAGCCCGCACCCCAGCAGCCGCTGGGCCCCGTCGGCGTCCCCCGGCGGCGAGCGCCGGCTGGCGATGCAGGGAGCCCCGCCGCAGAACGGACAGCCGCCTTCGGGGTGCGGCCGCACCGGCCGTACGCCCGCCGCCGCCAGCACCTCCAGGTACGGCCGCAGCAACGCCCGGGCGAGGTAGTCGTCGGTCACCGACCCGTCCCAGAACGGCGCCAGTCGCAGGCGCCCGTCGGCCAGCTGGCGGGCGTCCTCGCGCAGGCCGGGCGGCCCGCGCTCGGCCGCAAACGCCACCACCACGGGCAGATCGGCGGCGAACAGCGGGAAGTCGTCCTCCAGCCGTCCGGACAGGGGACGCAGCAGGTGCGTCTGCTCGATCACCTCGGCCAGTTGCCTCTGCGCGCCGAACAGGCCGGCCACGAACAGCAGCGGCTCGCGGCCGGCCGCCGATACGCTGGCCAGCGCCTGGGCCCGATCCGAACGTCGGCCGAACCGCGCGCGCAGCGTCTCGTCGACCCGCGCGCCGGGGGGCGGGCTGGGCCAGCCCGCCTGGGTCAGGCTCACCGGCGCTCTCCTGCGGGCGGCGCCGGGTCCGTGCTCTCGCGGAACCAGCGCGGGTGGTGCAGCCGCGCCCAGGCCTTGCTCACCGTCCCCCGGGTCATGGACTGGAAGGTGCCGGGCAGGGCCGCGGTGCCCAGGTAGACGTGCACCACGATGGTCACCGCGAAGAACAGGAAAGCGGCGTCGTGGATCACCCAGCTGACCTCACGCAACCCGCCGCTGAACCGCAGCGGGAACCAGAGCACCAGCCCGCTCAGCAACAGCACCACCGCCAGGATCGACACCCCGAAGAACAGCAGCTTCTGCCCGCCGTTGTACTTGCCGATGTCCTCGCCTTCACCCTCCTGACGGAAGTAGGCCATCAGCTTGGGCCCCAGCCAGCCCCAGTCGCCCTTCTCCATGCGCATCTCGTCCAGCCAGCGAACGAACATCAACGCCGCCGCCCCGATCAGCCCCATCCCCGCCCAGGGGTGCAGCCAGCGGCAGACGTGCAGGCCGCCGAACAGGGCCGCCATCCAGCCGAAGATGGGCGTCCAGATCGGCAGCCCGGTCATCAAGGTGATCAGGAAGGCCAGCGCCACCAGCCAGTGGGTCACCCGCGCCGCCAGCCCGTGGCGGACGATATGGTCGTCGATGACGGTGTTCTCCGCCGCTGTCCGCGCGCGCGGTGGCGCCACCTTCGGGCTGTCCGCCGCGCCCGGCTCCTTCGGTCCGTAGCGGAGGAAGTGCCCGAACGACGCGCTCACCGTGCCGAACAGCGCCACCAGCCCCAGCGGCCGCAGCAGCGACTTGACCACGCGAACGGCCAGCGGCACCTTCGGATCGGCCGGCAGCTGGTACCACTCGGGATGGTCACCGTGGGCCAGCACCGTGACCACGCCGGTGCCGCCCACGCCGGTCGGGTCGTACAGCGTCGCGCTGGCGAACCCGCGCTCTTTCAGCTGCTGCACGCGCGTCTGCCCCAGCTGGACCATGTCCTCCTTGGTGCCGAACTGCAGGCAGCCGGTGGGGCAGGCCTTGATGCAGGCGGGCTCGAGCCCCACCGTCACGCGGTCCACGCACAGGGTGCACTTTGCCATCTTGCCGGTGGTGGGGTGAAAGCGCGGCACATCGAACGGACAGCCAGTCGCGCACAGCCCGCAGCCGATGCAGGCGTCGGCGTTGACGTCGACGATGCCGTTCTGGTACTGGACGATCGCGCCCGGCGCTGGACAGGCGCGCAGGCACCCGGGGTCCGAGCAGTGCATGCACTGGTCCTTGCGCATCAGCCAGGCCAGCCCACCTTCGGGCAGCTCCTGCTCGCGGAACTTGATCAGGTTCCAGAAGCTGGCGTCCAGCGAGGGCAGGGTCTGGTAGCTGCCCACCTGCCGCGTGTCGAGCACCGGCAGATCGTTCCACTCCTGGCAGGCCACCTCGCAGGCCTTGCAGCCGATGCAGGTGGAGGTGTCGATGTACTTGGCGACCACCGGCAGGTGGCGCAGGGCGGTCCGCTCCCCGCGCAGCGACGCCGACGAGCGCCGGGTCTCGAGCGGCGGCCCCTGGCTGCTCATGGTGACCTCCTCACGCTTTCTCCAGCCGCACCAGGAACGCCTTGTATTCGGGCGTCCAGGTGTTGGGGTCCATCGCCGACGGCGTCAGCAGGTTGGCCAGCGGTCCGGTGTGGTTCTTCTCGCCCGCGAACCCCCAGTGGATCGGGAAACCGATCTGCCAGATCTCCTTGCCGTCCACCTTCAGCCGGGCCAGCCGCTTGGTCACCATGGCCACCCCGGTGATCTCCCCCCGCGCCGACACCACCTTGACCTGGGCGCCGTTCTCGATCCCCTTTTCCCGCGCCAGGGCCTCGGGGATCTCGATGAAGAAGCCCGGCTGCAGCTCGTTCAGCCGCCCCTGCGCCTGATGTTGGGTCCAGTAGTGGAAGTGTTCGGTCAGGCGGTAGGTGGTGCAGACGATCGGGAACTCCTCCTTCTTGCCGTACCGATCCTTGTCGTTGCTGAAGGTCTTCGACACCGGGTTCGAGGTGACCGCCGGGTGCAGCGGGTTGTCGATGGGCGCCTCCACCGGCTCGTAGTGCTCGGGGAAGGGCCCGTCGTTCAGCGCGGGCGAGAACAGCCGGCCGACGCCCTCGGGCAACATGATGAAGGCCCCGAACTGCCCGGGCGGCGCATCGGGCTTCATGTCCGGCACGTCGCCGACCCAGCGCTGCCCGTTCCAGCGGACGCCCACCCGGGTCGGGTCCCAGGGCCGCCCCTGCGCGTCGGCCGAAGCGCGGTTGTACATGACCCGCCGGTTGGCCGGCCAGGAGAAGGCCCAGTTCGGGTACATGCCCAGCCCACCCGGGTCGGCGTTGCCGCGCCGCTGGGCCAGATTGCCCGCCTCGGTGTACACGCCCGAGTGCAGCCAGTTGCCGCACAGGGTGCTGCCGTCGTCGCGCAGCTGCCCGAACCCGTCCAGCTGCTGGCCGGCGGTGCGGACGATCTTGTTCGGGTCCTTGTCGTCGGCGATGTCCGCCAGCGCCTTGCCGCTCATCTCCCGCAGCACCTCGCCCAGGTCGGGGTTCTGCGGGTTGCTGTAGCTCCAGGACAGGTTGAGGATCGGCTCGGGCAGCGCGCCCCCTTCCTTCTGGTAGAGATCCCGCACCGCCATCATCAGGCGGCTGACGATCTCCTGATCCGGCCGCGCCTGGCCGGGCGGATCCAGCGCCTTCCACTTCCACTGCAGCCAGCGGGCCGAGTTGGTGAAGGTGCCGTCCTTCTCCGCGAACGACGCCGCCGGCAGCAGGTAGACCTCGGTCTTGATCTGCGCCGGGGCGGCCCCGCCGTATTCGGCTGGCGCCTTCCAGAAGATCGCCGTCTCGGTCTCGACGTTCTCCGCCACCACCAGCCACTTCAGCCGGGACAGCGCCGCCACCATCTTCTTCGAGTTGGGCCCCAGCCCCACCGGGTTCATGCCGAAGCTGATCAGGCCTTCGGGCCCCGGCTCCTGACCGCCCACCCGGGTCGAGCTGCCCCGGTACATGTCGTCGAAGATGTACAACCAGGAATAGTTGCCATCGACCTTGGGCAGCCAGCCGTAGCCGAACTCGTTTTCCTTGGTGGCCGCCGCCCCGTACAGAGACTTCAGCAGCGACACCATGAACTTGGGGTAGTTCACCCAGTAGTTCATGCTGGCCCAGCCCTGCCGGTTGAGGGTGGTGGGGACGGCGCTCTCGTAATACTTCGCCAGGGTCTGCTGCGGGCCGGTCGGCGTCTTGAGGTAGCCCGGCAAGATCTCGAAGTTGCCGGCGGTGTCGGTCGCGCCCTGGATGTTCGAGTGCCCGCGGAAGGCATTCACCCCGCCGCCCGGCCGGCCCACGTTGCCCAGCAGCAGCTGCAGCATGGCCGCCGCCCGGATCATCTGCACGCCGGTCGAGTGCTGCGTCCACCCCAGCGCGTAGGTGATGGTGCCCACCCGCTCGGCGGTGCCGGTGGAGGTGACCAGCTGGGCCACCTTCAGGAACGCCTCGCGCGGCGTCCCGCAGATCCGCTCGACCATCTCGGGTGTGTAGCGGTCCACGTGCTTGCGCAGCAGCTGCAGTACGCAGCGCTCGTGCTGCATCGTCGGATCGACCCGGTAGCTCTTGCTGCCCTGGTCCGCCTCGTAGGCCCAGCTGTCCTTGGCGTACTCGCGCTTTGTCGCATCGAAGCCCGAGAACAGCCCGTCGTGGAACGAGAACGCCTCGCCGATCACGTAGGGCGCGTTGGTGTGCAGCCGGACGTATTCCTCGTGGTAGCGCTTGTTCTCGAGAGCGTAGCGGATCAGCCCCAGCAGAAAGGCGATGTCGGTCCCGGCGCGGATCGGAGCGTACAGGTCCGCCACCGCCGCCGTGCGGGTGAAGCGCGGATCGACCGCGATCAGCCGGGCGTTGCGCGTCCGGCGGGCCTCCATGAACCACTTGAAGCCCACCGGGTGGTTTTCCGCGGGGTTTCCGCCCATGGCCAGGATGACATCAGCGTTCTTGATGTCTACCCAGCCGTTGGTCATCGCCCCGCGGCCGAACGTGGCGGCCAAACTGGCCACCGTGGGTCCGTGTCAGACCCGGGCCTGCGAATCGCGATACGGCACCCCCCAGGCCGTGATCGCTTTCCACTGCAGGAAGTTGAACTCGTTGGTGTCGGTGCAGCCGCCGATCCAGGCGATGCCCGGCGTGCGGTTGACCGTCTGCCCGCTGGCGTTCTTGGCCACGAAGGTGCGGTCGCGCGTCTCCTTCACGTGGCGGGCGATGCCGGCGATGGCCTGGTCCCAGCTGATGTCTTCCCAGTGGTCGGACCCGGGCCGCCGCACCTTCGGGGTGGTCAGCCGGTTGGCGTGGGTGATGTCGCTGCGGAGCGAGGCGCCCTTGGGGCAGAGGCTGCCGCGGCTGATGGGGTGGTCGGGGTCGCCCTCCACGTGCACCACCGAGGCCTTCACGTTCTTGGCCTGGTCGCCCAGGGTGTGGATGATGACCCCGCACGAGACCGCGCAATACGGGCAGGTGCTGCGCGTCTCGGTGGTGCGGGCGATCTTCAGCTCGCGCATCTCGGCGCGGGCGGCCTGGAGATCGAATCCGATCGCGCTCGCTCCGGTACCGGCGGCGACGACCTTGAAGAAGGTCCGACGATCCATCAGGAACCCTCCTGGCTGCGTGGAAAGAGCCGCACCCCCGGCACGCCCGCACCCACGGGGCAAGACCATATGCCTGCCCGGGCGGTTGTCAATGCGTGAAATTCGGCGCGTCGTCAACCGACCTGGAACCCTCAGAGGTTCCAGACCTCCCGCGATGGGACTCCGGGGGCAAAGCCGCCTGCGTCCTACGCGGGTGCCACTCACGGGTAGTGGGTGCAGTAGCCGGGATCGGGCCGGTTGTAGCCGGGGCCGCACTTCTTCTGCCGCTGCCGGCAGTCCTGGCTCTCGCAGTCGTCGACGATGGTGGCCTGGGTGCAGGGGCAGTCGGCGGTGGAGCCGCCCTCGCAGGTCTTGGGGCCGTTGCACTGGCCCGAGGCACACTCGCCGCCGCTGTTGCAGTTGGCGCCGTCGGGCTTCTTGCAGTCGCCGTTCACGCAGCGGGTATTGCCGCTGCACTTGGGCCGGCAGCTGCCGCCGCTGCAGGTCTCACAGTTGCTGCAGGTGGTGACCTCCACGGTGTTGCAGCTGCCGTTGTTGCAGACCCCGCGCACCACCCGGTTGCCCGAGCAGCGGGTGGAGGTGTCGCAGTCGCAGCAGTCGTTGCTGGAGATGCAGCGGCCGTCGCACGCCTTGGTGCCCGAGGGGACCTGGCAGGTGCCGCCCGAGCCGGTGCACTTCTCGCAGGCGCCGCAGCTCTCTCCGCAGCAGAAGCCGTCCGTGCAGCGGTTGGACTGGCACTGGCCGGCGCTGTCGCAGGCCGAGCCGTTGGCCCGCTTGCAGTCGGGGTCGTTGCTGCAGCCGTCGGGGCAGGAGCCGTCGGCGTCGCCGCAGCGACGCTGCGATTCGATGCAGGCGAAGGTGCACATCGCTGGGTTGCCGCGCGGCTCGCGGATGGTGTTCTGGTCGCTCTTGCAGACGGCCTGGCGGCTGTTGCAGTCCGCGATCGGGTCGCAGGTCTCCGCGCCCTCCTTGATCCCGTTGTCACAGGTGGCCATGCAGTCGCCGTCGTTGTCGACGTTGCAGCCCGCGGGGCAGCAGGAGTCCCCCGGCCGACAGGCCGTCTCGAGGCCGCCCTCCGCGCAGCGGGCGGTGCATTCGGCCGCCGAGCCCTCCAGCTTGACCTTGCTGCAGCCGCGGTTCGGGCAGCTGGTCGGGCAGGAGCCCGGGGGGTCGCACACCTCGCCCTTCTCGACGACGCCATTGCCGCAGCGGGCGGGGCAGTCCACGTCCGAGGCGCTGGTGCACCCGACCGGGCAGCAGCCGTCGCTCTTGTCGGGGTCGCAGGTCGATCCGCAGACCATCACCGCCGGCTCGGGCCCATCCTTCGACGACGCCGGTGATCCCGCCTCGCCGCCGGTGCCCACCCGCGTGCCGCCAGTGCCGCTCGCGCCGCCGCTGCTGCCCGGCTGCGCGGGCGCGCCCGCATCCGCCGTGCCGGGTTCGTTGCGGGGGCTGGTGCAGGTGAGCAGAAACAACGCCGGCACGAGGGCGAGGCAGGCGGTCGGACGGGGGTGCGACTCGGTCATCGATTTTCCTCACGACAATGACGATCCCTCCCCGTGCGTGTCGCATCAGAATCGTCCGCGGCATCGGCTTTTTCGGGTCGACGCATGGTGCGGTGCCGGCGGGATCGCGCGCTGGCGTGAAAAGTCAGCCGTTGCGGCGCCGGCGGTCAATGGGCCGGCGGCCCCTGGCCGGCACACTGAAGGCATGACTGAAACCGATCGGTTCGACGCGGTGGTGGTGGGCGCCAGCCTGGCCGGCTGCACCGCCGCCACCTTGCTGGGCGAGGCGGGTCTGCGGGTGGCGCTGGTCGACAGGAACCACCGCCGCGACGGCTACAAGCAGGTCTGCACCCACGCCATCCAGGCCCACGCCTCCCCGGTCCTCGATCGGCTGGGCCTGACCGACCCCCTCCGGCGGGCGGGCGCGGTGCCGATGGACGCGGCCCTGTGGACCCGCTGGGGGTACGTGCGCGACCGCGGCCCGCGGCCGAACGGCTGGCAGGTGCGGCGCGAGACCCTCGATCCGCTGCTGCGCGATCGGGCCCGGGCCACCTCCGGCGTCAGCTGGCTGCCCGCCCACCGGGTGAGCGATCTCCACCGCGAGGGTGGGGCGGTGACCGGAGTCGTGTGCCAGACCGCCGCCGGGCCGCGCACCCTGCGCGCGCCGCTGGTGGTGGGCGCCGATGGCCGCCACTCGCGCGTCGCCCAGCTGATCGCCGCTCCCGCGCGCATGGTGGACAACGAGCGCTTCACCTACTTCGCCTACTTCCGCAACGTGAAGCTCGCTTTCCCGGGCTGCGGGCAGCTGTGGCTGCTCGAGCCCGACGTGGCCTACGCCTTTCCCACCGACGGCGACCGGGCGATCTTGACCGTCAGCCCGCACCGATCGGCGCTGCCCGCCTTCCGCGCCGACCTGGACGGCTCGTTCCGCCGTCTGCTGGCCCGCTGTCCAGACCCGCCCGATCTCACCGGCGCCGAGCGCCTGTCCGGATACCTGGGCATGCTGGACATGCCGAACATCAGCCGGCCCGCCGTGCACGCCGGCGTGGCCCTGGTTGGAGACGCCGCCATCGCCTCGGACCCGATCTGGGGGACGGTTGGCCGCCGCGCCGAACGTCGGCAGCGCCCCGAACCGGCGCCGGTACTCCGCCTCCGATCCGTGGGGCGGATGGGACAGCTCGAACGACAGCGCCTCCACCGGTGAGCCGGTCATCCGCGGCGCCAGCACGAAGAAGTCGGCCGCGTACATCTCCGCCACCTGCGCGTGGGCGGGCCGCCGCGGGCCCCAGGGCACGTAGCGCACCAGCGCCCGCTGACCGATCTCCTCCAGGCTGAACACCTCCCCCTCGGTCATCATGGGGTGGTGGCGGATGATCCGCCGGACCGCCTCGCCCAAGGTGCGGCTGGCCATGGCCAGGAATCCCACCGCGTCGATGGCGCTGGGCTCGATCGCTTGGATGTAGCTGACCCCGAAGAACGGGTCCCCCAGCGCCGCGGCCGACGCCTCCACCGCCGCATAGAAGCTCGACACCGGCACCCGCGCATCGGGATCCGCCGCCGGCCCCGGCAGCCCCGCCCGCGCCAGCAAGCCCCGACGGTCGGCGCCCCGGGCCACCGCGAAGTCGATGATCGCCAGCGTCCCGCGCGCCCAGCAGGTCGGTTCGCCGGTCATCCGCCCGTGATCTCGCCTGTCGTCTCGCCTGTCATGGCCAGGTCGTATCCTCGCCGAAAAACATCTCCGCCGGGTAACGCGTCAGGGGGCCGATTTTTTGTTGTCCGCCCCGCCGCGACCTGGTTCATGATGCCTCCGTGGTCGCGCGGCCCCACGGCCCGGCCACCGGGCTGGATACGCGCGCCGACAACGAAAGGAGTGGCGATGGTCAGCCGCGGCTGGTTCGTCATCGGCGTCCTGGCGGGCCTCCTGGCCGCCTCCACCGTCCGTGCCCCGGTGGCGCGGGCCCAGGGAGGACAGAACGGAACGATCATCGGAGCGGTCTTCGATCAATCGGGCATGCCGCTGCGGGGGATCGCGGTGACCGCCGTGTCCGACACCCAGATCGGCGGCCCGCGCACCGCCCACACGAACGAGGAAGGCCGCTTCCGCTTCGCCGCCCTGGCGCCGGGCCAGTTCGAGGTGCGCGCCAGCGCGCCCCGCCTGAAGACCGTCATCGTCAAGGAGGTGCGGGTGGGGATCTCCGCGCCGGTCGAGGTGAATCTGGTGATGGAGGTGGAGACCGCCACCGAGGAGGTCGCCATCGTCGAGCGGCCGCCGCTGGTCGAGACCAAGTCGGCCGCCCTCAAGGAGGTGATCGACACCGAGCTGATCCAGGCCATGCCGCTCAACGACCGCAACAACGCCCACGAGCAGCTGGTGGGCCAGGCGGCCGGCGCGCGCGGGCGGGAGGTGCGGGGCGGTCGGGAGAGCCAGACGGTTTTCACCCAGGACGGCTTCGACCTGCGCGAGCAGTTTCCCACCATGAAGAGCTCGGCGGCCTACGAGATCTTGACCGGCGGCCACGGACTGGAGGCACCCACCGCCTCGGGCGCGGCGGTCAACCTGGTCACCCGGTCCGGCTCGAACCGCTTCGAGTTCGAGCTGAACGCCACCGCCGACCACAGCCGCCTGCGCTTCTTCACCGATCCCAACGAGGTGGTCGACCCCAGCCACGTCTATGTGTTCGGCCCGACCCTGGCCGGGCCCATCATCAAGGACCGGCTGTGGTTCTTCACCGACTTCGAGAGCCAGAACTACAAGCAGAACCGGCGCGACGACCCCAGCGGGCTGATCGGCCCGCGGCCGCCCTACAGCGGCTCGATCAACAAGGGCACCTTCAAGCTCACCTGGCAGGTCAGCGCCCGCAACCGGCTGAGCAGCCTGACCAACTTCACCGTCGGCTGGGAGGAGAATCTCAAGGGCGGGGCGGGGGTGGGCGCCGACGCGCAGGAGTCGCGCCAGTGGCGGCGGCTGTTCAACGGGCTGATCTGGGAGTCCCTGCTCAGCGACAACCAGGTGCTGCGCAGCCAGCTCGGCGTCACCTATTACGGCGAGCACCTGTACCCGACCCTCTGCCAGGACGATCGCGAGGGCTGCGATCACCTGGCCCCTGTCCGCCAGACCTTCCCGCTGACCCTGGACAGCGTCAACAACGAGCGGCACGTCCGCAACGACACCTTCGACGTCCAACTGGTCAACCGCTACGACTATTTCCTGCAGACCCGGCGGGCGGGGGAACACGGCCTGTCGGTTCGCAGCACCTTCTTCACCGAGCAAGAGACCGACCGCAACTCCACCCCCGGCGACACCTACACCCTCCTGAACGGCGTCGTGCCCTCGCGCCGTACGACCTACTACGCGAACGACCCCCGGCTGGAGCCGGAGCGGTTCGGCTGGTTCATCCAGGGACTCAGCTGGTACCGGCACCTTCTGACCGTCTCCGATTCCTGGCGGGTCACCCGCTATCTGACCTGGAGCTTCGGCGCCTCCCACGTCTGGGCCCAGGCCGGCAACAGCCGGGCCGGCCAGGGGATGAACGCGCAGGCCTTCGCGCCCAGCACCTCGGTGGCCTGGGACGCCGGCCACGACGGCCGCACGGTCCTGCGCGGCAGCGCCAGCAACTACGCCGACCTCGAGATCGAGACCATCGCCCGCCACACGGTGGGCTCGCGGGTGACGCAGGCCTGCGACTGGAACCCGACCACCGAGGCATTCGATCGGAACTGCATCTTCGACGGCGGCGTCAGCCGCAACACCATCGGGCTGCCCTGCGGCCCCACCGGCTACGACCTGCAGGGCCGCCCCTGCCGCGAGAAGCTGCGCATCCCCCGCACCCGCGAGCTGGTGCTGGGGGCCGAGCGCGAGATCGTGCCCGGCATAGCGCTGGCCCTGGACGGCATCTACCGCAAGTACGCCCAGCAATACGACGTGCGCGAGACCAACCTGGTCTGGAACGGCGGCGGCACCTTGCTGATGCCCACCGGCGGTTTCCGCAACGGCAAGAACCAGAGCGTCGCCGATCTGGCAACCCCGGACGCCTCCCATCGCCGCTACATGGGCGTCACCCTCGGCGTGCGCAAGCGCGACGGCCGCCTGAAGATGCAGAGCTCGTACACCTGGGCGCGCCTGGAGGGCAACGCGGACGACTATGGCGACGTCCCCGCCCAGAACCCCTATCTGTATGGATACCTGGGCGACGACCACCGGCACGAGGTGAAGGTGACGGGGCAGTACCAGTTCTCGCCCTGGTTCTCCACCGGCATCCGCTACTTCTGGCGCTCCGGCATTCCCTACAACCGCTTCTACCGCAACTCGGTCTACGCCAGCTTCAGCGACTACCGCGCCCGCCTGGGCTACTCGCCCGGGACCGACGTGAACGATCCCAACGACGACCGCCCCCTGCGCCTGCCCGACCTGCAAAGCTTCAACGTCCAGGCCCGCTTCAACCTGCAACCGCTGCTGGGCCGGCGGGTCGATCTGTACGTGGACATCCTCAACGTCTTCGGGCTGCGCACGGTGGTCGACGTCAACGAGAACGACGGCCCCGCCTTCGGCCTGCCCACCGCCCGCCTGGATCCTCTGCGCGTGCGGCTGGGCGCGAACTTCCGGTACTAGTCACCGCCGATCGAGCCCTGGACACCGAGGCCAGCAACGCGCGGCACTTGCGCGAGGCGATCACCACCGCCGCCCATCCTCATCATATAGCTGGCCGGCGTACCCACATTGAAACGCGACGAATCTGTACCACGCGCCCGAAGCATGCGCGGAGCTCGGCTCCAGGCCATCGCCGCGGCCATCACGGTCCTGCACTGCTCGAGTGGGGTGAAGGACTTTGGTGGGCCGACGCTGTACTGGAACGCCGATCTGCGCCGCCTGGACGCGCCTGCTCTCGGGCGTTTCGTCGCGGTCATCCCCGGATTCAAGGAGGTGGAGCTGGTGAGCCCCCGGGGCGATGGGTATGAAGCGACCCGCATCGTCCCGCCGCACGGCCGAGGATGTACCGCGTATCCGATCACCGCGGCTGCCGTCGACGTCGATGGCGATCGGCGAGACGATGTCCTGGTTTTCGATCCCGGGTGCGGGAACTGGGTTGCCCGGCGGCGCGGCGATGCGGAATTCGAGTCGGTCGCCTGGGAGGATGCGCTTCCGACGGTGAGGACGGTGCCCTACCTCGGCGCCTTTCTGTCGCATCAGGGAACGCCGGTCGTGCTCTCTGCGGACGACAGCAGCATCACGGGGGTGCTCGGCGCGCGCGAGGGCTGGCGTCAGGTCCCGCCTTATCCGGGCGTCATACGGCTCGCGGTTCCCGTGACCGATGCTTTCATCCGCTGGCCTGCGGGGTCGGATCGAGATGCCACGGTGGTCGCAATCCAGCAGCAATCTCACCTGCAACTGGCTTCCCTCGTGGACGACTCGACCACCTGGTCGACGGGCGCGCGGCTCGGCCCCATCAAGGGTGACGACTACCTGGCCCCGTTCGATGCGCTCGACCACCTCGGCGAGGTCACTGGTTCCGGGGAATCGGATGGGGCGGTAGCGATCGGCACCTTCGCCGGGTCCAGCCGACGACCGCCCCGATCAGCTGTGTTCTTGCGCCCCATCGCCAGCGGCGTGGACTGGCGCACGATCCCGACCGGGAACGATGTCATCACCGTCGCCGCCGCCTCCTTGCCCGGTGGCGACGTGATCGTCGGGGCCTTGATCCAGGCGGAACCGATCGTATTCGTGGCCGCCCTGGTCACCCCCGATCCCTACCGGGCGCAGATCGTCGCCAGGGCGGAAGTCGAATTTCAGTACCGTACGCCGAGGTCGCCTCCCGGCTACGAGCCTCCGTTTCTCGGGCACACGATGGGTGTGAAGTTGCTCGCCCGACCGGTGTCGTCGGATGCTGTCGAATTCCAGCATTACGACGGATTTTTCGTCCGCGACTTCGCGGTCGAGCGCCGCGAGCAAACGTGGAATGTACGGGCCGCGAAGCACGTGATCCACGGCGACAGGGACGACGAGATCTGGAGATGAAGAGCTCGACCATGCGGTGGCAAATCCTCCTGGCCGTTTCGATGCTCGTCGTCGCTTGCAGCAACGAACGTGCTTGCTCGAAGAAACAGGACTGCGAGGGTACCGTCGATGATCTCGGCCGATGCGCTCCCCAGGAATATTATTGTCAGGAGGGCCGGTGCAGGGCTCAGTGTCTCAAATTCTGCCGGACGGTGTCCGCCTCCGTGAACGCTTGCGATGACCGGAGCTTGGTCTGCACGCACGCCGAGACGTCGCGTCCAGGCGAAGGCGTCTGCACCGGGTTCCCGGTTCCTTGCAGCAGCGAACGAGACTGTCCGCTGTTTCGACCACCACTCGACGGAGGCGCGCCGGGGAGCTGGAGCTGCACGGAGGGCTTCTGCCGCTACCCCGGCCTGGCGCCGTCATGGAAGTAGGCCGCCGTCGACAACCTGGCGGTCATCGTCGAACAGGAGCGGAAGCGCACGGGAATCGAACCCGCCGGGCGCGGCGCTGGGCCGCGCCCCATCGGTTTTGAAGACCGAGCCGCTCACCAGATACAGTCGCGCTTCCGCGCGGGATGATACGGCGGTCGGCCGCCGCGGTGGTAGCTTGCCCGCGTGACCAGGGCCGGATTTCTGCTCGCGCTGCTGATGGCGGCGGCGGGCTGCCGCTCGCGGGACACCACGCCGGTGGTGGCGCACGACGACGCCGACCGCGAGATCCGCGACCGGATCCGGCAGCCGGCGCGGGTGATCGCGGCGCTGGGGCTGCGGCCGGGGCAGCGGGTCGCGGATGTGGGAGCGGGCCCCGGTTACCTCACCTTCCGTCTGGCCGAGGCGGTCGGGCCCAGCGGGCGCGTGGTGGCCACCGACATCGATCCGGCGGCGCTGGCGGTCCTGCAGGCGCACGCGCCGGCGAATGTCACCGCGCGTAAGGTCGACGCGAACGACCCTGGCCTCGAGGCCGGTTCTTATGACATGGTTCTGCTCTCCGAAGTGGACCACTACCTCGCCGACCGGGTCGACTACCTCCGCAGGCTCGCCCCGACCTTGACTCCGGACGGCCGCATCGCCGTGACCAACCGACGCTCCTTCCGTTCCCTCGTGCTCGGTGCCGCCCAGCGCGCGGGTTACACCGTCACGGGCGAGGTCAGCGATCTGCCGGCCCACTTCCTCGTCTTCCTGCGCCCGACCGCGAATCGCGAGGCCGGGCACCGATGACCGCGCGTCGATCCCCGCCAGCGTCGCTGTTCGTCGCGCTGGCGCTGGCCGCGGTCGGGCTCGCCTGCCCCGGCAACGGCGGTCCATCGCCCGACGGGGCCGCGGG
>JBKPRZ010000571.1:0-9092 GCA_046734815.1 Myxococcota bacterium
TTCCACGCCCAGCTGGAGTCCCGCCTGGTCCGCGATACCAACCCCGCCGCCGTCGCCACCTTGCGCCGCCTGCTGGAGAAGCTCGCCGCCCCCTCCGTCGACGACCTGGCCCAGGCCCGCCTGCGCCCGATGTGATCACCCGGGATCGAGGAGGCGGGCCAGCGGCATTCCGCCGTCCCGGAGGATCAGTTCTGGGCGGGGGCCTCGGCGGCCAGGTCGCCGAGGGCGTACTGGATGCCGTCGAGGTAGAAGGCCAGCACGCGCGGGTCCCACAGGGGATCGGCGATGTGGCCGAACATGCCGTAAAAGACGCGGCCCGCGCCGTAGCGCTTGATCCACGAGACGGCGAAGTCGCGGTCGGTGCGGTGCAGGGGCTTGGCGCCGGCGGTGGCGGCGTCGGTCAGGTCCAGCGACATGAGCACGTGGCGGTCGGTGCGGCGGTAGGGCTCGGCCAGCTCGTAGAACTCGTCGTGCATCTTGAAGCTCTGGCCGCCCCACGCGCGCAGCAGCGGGTGTTTGGGGTCGTCGAGCTTCACCGCCCAGGTGCCGCTGGGGTGCCAGGGGTGGCCGCCGAAGGTGGCGCCGACGACCTCGGCGCCCTCGGGCCAGCCCTTGAACATGTCGATGGCGGCGTGGATGCCCACCACCCCGCCGCCGCCGCGGGCGTAGTCGAGCAGCGCCTTCTTCTTCGCCTCGTCGGGAATGGTGAGGTGGGCGGTGCTGTTGAGCACCAGGGCGTCGTAGCGGCCCAGCACCTTCGGGTCGAGGGCGGCATAGTCGCGGGTGAAGTCGGCCTCGAAGGCGCCGGTCTTCTTGCCCATCAGCTCGATGGCCTGGTTGACGGCGGGTACGCCGCCCTTGTGCAGGATCGCGTCCGCCCGCCAGAACACCAGCACGCGGCGGCGCTTCTTCGGGCTGGCGGTGGCCCTGGCGGGCACGGCGGCGGTGATCTTCGCCAGCTCCTCGGCGGGCAGCGGCGGTAGCGGCACGGTCCACAGCCGCAAGGTCCGGTCCGCGGCCGCCGAGGCCATCTTCTGGCCGTTGGGGTTGAATGCCACCGCGGAGACCGGACCGGTGTGCCCCTCCTGGCTGCACAGCCGCGCGCCCGAGGCGACGTCCCACACGACGATCGCGCGCCCGGAGGCGGAGGCCAGCTGATCCCCCTTGGTGCTGAAGGCCACCGAGGTCACCGCGCCCAGATGCGCCCGCCAGCCCCGCGGGCTCTGGTCTTTGGAAGCAGCGGCGCCGGGTCGCGCGGCGGCCGCGGCAGCGGAAACCATCGGGGGGTTCGCCGGCCATAGCTTCACCGTCCCGTCGGCCAGCCCCGCCGCCAGCTGCCCCGCGCTCAGCGCCAGCGCGCGCACGGCCTTGCCCGCCTGCAACGCCGCGACCGGGGTGCCGTCCGACACGTTCCACACAGCGATCGATCCCCGATCGCCGCCAGCGGCCAGGACCTTGCCGTCGGGGGAGAAGGCCAGCGGGCCCGGCTTGCCGCTGCCGAGCTGCAGGCTGCGGGCCTCCTTGCCCGTCTGCGCACTCCACAGCTTCACCGAAGAACCGACCACGCCGGCGATCAGTGGATCGGCCGCACCAGGCTGGATCACGGGCCGGTCCACGCGCTCGGGCAGCTCGGCGCTGCGCACGGGCTTACCGGTGGCCAGGTCCCACGTCTTCACCGCCCGGTCGTCGCTGACCGACACCAGCGTCTCCTCGGCGGTGAACGCCAGCGCCCGCACGCGACCGCCCAGTCCCTCGAGGCTCTTTTCCAGCGCGCCCGTGCCCTGCTCGCCGGTGCGCGCGTTCCAGATCCGGATCACCCGGTCCTGTCCCGCGGTGGCCACCGTCCGCCCGCTGGTGCTGTAGGCGATGACCGCCACCGCACCTCCGCCCGTCGTATCGATGGTCCGGTCCGGCGCGCGGAGATCGTTCGCCGGTGGGTACGTCGGATCGATCCGTGGCGCCGCCCACCCGCGGGCCGGGGCCAGAGGGAGGAGCAGACTCGACGTGAACAGCAGTGCCAGGCGGGAGGGTGTCGACATGGCCGGCAGTATAGGAACGCTGCCGGGCTTGCGGTGCGCGACAACGTTCCCTGTCGAAGCGCACCCGCGCGCCCGACGGTGTGCGCATTGTTCTGGAGGGCGCTTTCGTCTTCTCGTGGGCGGCGCTTTCATCTTCTCGTGGGCGGAGCGTTCGTCTTCGTGGCCTCGTCTTCCCCCTTCGTGGGCAGTGCGTTCGTCCGTCATTCCTGCCGGCGCTCCGCACGTGTCCGTGAGCGCTGTCGCGCGGGCCGTCGCATCCCGTGCCGCGCAGCCATGGTGCGCTGTGTCCGGTTGCGGGAAGGGGTTTCCCAAAAGCGGACAGACGGGTGGGGGAGGGCGGGGAAAGCGTCCGGTTCACGCTGGGTTCCGGTTGGCACGGGGGTCGCTTTGCTGGCCGGCGTGCGCCTGGGTCCTCTCCTCGTTCTGCTCGCTGCGTCCGCGCCCTCCACGGGTCAGACCGCGCTGCCGCGTGCGCTCACCCTGCACGACGCGATCGCGCTGGCGGTGCGGGGCAACCCGGTGCTCGCTGCCGCCGGCGCCGACCTGCGCATCGCCCAGGCCGGCGTGGTGGCCGCCCGCGGGCTGGACGACTTCGTGCTGGAGGCGAACGGCACCTGGCTGGAGAACCGCCGCGAGATCGTCATCCCCGGACCGCCGCTGCAACAGCCCGCCATCGACCGGCTGACCGGGACCCTGGCGCTGATCAAGCCGCTGCCCACGGGCGGCCGGCTGGGCCTGGGCGTGCTGGGCGATTACAGCCGCACCCGCTTCGTCACCGACTTCGACGCCACCGGTGGGGCCGTGCGCGGCGCCGTCGACGAATGGGTGCCCTCGCTGCGCCTGTCCTTCGAGCATCCGCTGCTGCGCGGGTTCGGCGTGCCCGTGGCGCGCGCGCCCCGCCGGCGGGCCGCCGTCCAGGTCGACTTCGTCACCGCCCAGCGCGAGGGCACCGCCGCCACCATGGTGCGCGACATCGAGTCGGCGTACTGGGACCTGGCCTACGCCAGCCAGGAGCTGACCATCCGCCGCGCCGCCGCCGACTCGGCCCGCGACCAGCTGCGCCGGGTGCTGGCCAACATCGAGGTGGGCAAGCAGCCGCGCAGCGCCTCGGCCGAGATCGACGTGGCGGTCGCCTTCCGCGACGAGGCGGTGCTGTTCGCCGAGCAGGCGCGCGCCGAACGCGCGCTGGAGCTGGGGCGGCTGTGTGGGCTGCGGCTGACCGGCAAGAACGCCCAGGAGCTGGCCGCCACCGACACGCCGTCACCGCCGGCACGCACGCCGGACGAGGGCAGTTCCGTCGAGAGCGCGCTGGCCCGCAACCCGCAGCTTCTGGCGGTGCGTGCCCAGGGCCGCGCCGCCGCCATCGACGTGGACGTCACCCGCAATGGCTTGCTGCCCCAGCTGGACGTGGCGATCGCCGGCGGCCCCAGCGGCAACGATCGCGACCTGCCGGGGGCCTACGCCCACCTGCGCGGCCTGAACAACTACGTGGTCACCGCCTCGCTGGTCTTCCAGCAGCCGCTGGGCCGGCACGCCGCGCGCGGCGCCTACGACGCCGCCCGCGAGACCGTGCAGAAGGTGCGGCTGACCGAGACCGACATCACCGATCAGGTCAACAGCGCGGTGGTGCGCGCGCTGCTGGCCGCCGACACCGCCCGCCGCCGGGTGGAGGTGCTGGCCCGTTCGACCGATGCCGCCGCCCTGGATCTGGAAGCCGAACGCGCCCGCTTCGAGGTCGGGCGCTCGACCAACTTCGACGTGCTGAGGCGGCAAGACGCGCTGGCCGAGGCGCAGCTCACCCATCTGCGCGCGCGCGTGGATCAACTGAAGGCGCTGGCCTTCGTCGCGGCCCTGACCGGCGAGATCCTCGACCGGCACGGCGTCGCGCTGTCCAGGAGCGGTTCATGAGGCTGTTCGAGTCCGGAAGCAAGACGTCCGATCCGCTGGAGAAGAAGTCTCTGGCCATGACCCGCTCGCCCCTGACCGGCGCCGGTTCGGGCGTGGACATCCCCCGCCCGAAGGTCTCGCGCACCCGCCGTTACGTCGTCTACGGCGTGCTGGGGCTGGCGGTGGTGGTGGGCGCCAGCCTGGGGCTGCGCCGGCTGCGCGCGGCCGCGCCCACCGTCGACCACGGCACGGTGTGGATGGATACGGTCAAGCGCGGTCCGATGGTGCGCGAGGTGCTGGGGCAGGGGACCCTGGTCCCCGAGCAGGTCCGCTGGATCGCCGCCAAGGCCAACGCCCGGGTCGAGAAGGTGCTGGCCAAGCCGGGTGCGGTGGTCAAGGCCGACACCGTCCTGCTGGAGCTGGCCAATTCGGACCTGGTGCTGCAGTCGCTGGAGGCCGACCGCCAGCTGGCCCAGGCCCAGGCCGAGCTGGCCAACCTGGTGGCCAGCCTGAACGGGCAGCGCCTGGCCCAGGAGTCGACGGTGGCGACCATCGATTCGGATCTGAACGACGCCCGCCGCCGCGCGCAGGCCGACGAGGAGCTGTCAAAGAAGGGCTTCCTGTCCGAGCTGGAGCAGGCCCAGACCCGGGGCCGCGCCCAGGAGCTGGCCGGCCGCCTGGAGTTCGAGAAGAAGCGCCTGGGCGCGCAGTCGCGCGGGATCGCCGCCCAGGTGGCGGCCCAGCGGGCGCAGATCGACCGCCTGAAGTCCATCCAGGAGTTCCGCCGCCAGGAGGTGGAGGACCTGAAGGTGAAGGCCGGCACCACCGGCGTGTTGCAGGAGCTGTCGCTGCAGCCCGGGCAGTCGGTCACCGCCGGCGCGGTGCTGGCCAAGGTGGCGCGCCCCGACCGGCTGCAGGCGGAGGTGCGCATCCCCGAGACGCAGGCCAAGGACGTGCGCGTCGGCCAGAAGGCGGCGGTGGACACCCGCAACGGCATCATCGCCGGCCACGTGGCGCGCATCGATCCCGCAGCCCAGGGCGGCACCGTGCGGGTGGACGTGGCCCTGGACGGCCCGCTGCCCGAGGGCGCCCGCCCCGACCTGAACGTCGAGGGCACGATCGAGATCGAGCGG
This sequence comes from Myxococcota bacterium, assembly GCA_046734815.1. GTDB lineage: Bacteria > Myxococcota_A > Polyangia > Fen-1088 > Fen-1088 > CAVYGB01. The sequence continues at coordinate 5,060 of JBKPRZ010000571.1, forward strand.
CTGGCCAGCGTCCTTTACGTGGGGCGCCCCGCCTTCGGTCAGCCCGAGTCGACGGTGGGGCTGTTCCGGCTGGAAGCCGACGGCAGCACCGCCAGCCGCGTGTCGGTCCGGCTGGGGCGCACTTCGGTCAAGCAGGTGGAGATCCGCAGCGGGCTGCAGGAGGGTGACCGGGTGATCCTCTCGGACATCTCGCAGTGGGACCAGGTGGACCGCATCCGCGTGCAGTGGTGAGGACGACGATCATGAACACAACAGGGCAAGAGCCAACCAAGGAGCCTGCGATGAGCGCCAGCGAAGACGTGTTGATCCAGCTCGAAGGGGTGGGCAAGGTCTTTTACACCGAGGAGATGGAGACCCACGCCCTGTCCGAAGTGCACCTTTCCATCGGGCGCGGCGAATACGTCTCGATCGAGGGTCCCTCCGGTTCGGGCAAGACCACCTTGCTGTCGATCCTGGGACTGCTCGACACGCCCACCAAGGGTACCTACCTGCTGGGCAGCCAGCCCGCCGCCAACCTGACCGCGCGCGAGCGGGCGCTGATGCGCAACCGCCACATCGGGTTCATCTTCCAGTCTTTCAACCTGATCGGCGACCTCAGCGTCTACGAGAACGTCGAGCTGCCGCTGACCTACCGGGGCATGCCCGCCGCCGAACGCCGCAAGCGGGTGGAGGCGGCGCTGGAACGCGTGGGGATGAGCCACCGCGGCCGCCACATGCCCGCGCAGCTGTCGGGCGGCCAGCAGCAGCGGGTGGCGGTGGCGCGGGCGGTGGCCGGCGACCCGCTGGTCCTGCTGGCCGACGAGCCCACGGGCAACCTCGACTCGAAGAACGGCGACGCGGTGATGGCGCTGCTGCGCGAGCTGCACGCCGCCGGCGCCACCATCTGCATGGTGACCCACAACCCGGAATACGCCCGCCAGGCCACCCGCAGCATCAACCTGTTCGACGGCCGCGTCGTCGACGAGACCCGCGCCCCCTCCCGCCACCAGACCACCGCCGACTGACCCGGGCGCGCCGCCATGTCGCTGCTCACCGATGTGGGTCACGACCTCCGCCATGGACTGCGGTCCCTGCGCCGCAGCCCCACGCTCAGCGCCACGGTGGTGCTGTCGCTGGCCCTCGGGATCGGGGCGAACACCGCCATCTTCAGCCTGCTCAACTCCGTCGTCCTGCGGCCTCTGCCGGTGCCCGAACCGGCCCGGCTGGTCCTGTTCTCCGACCCCGGCGAGCCGTGCGCCCGGCGCCTGGGCACCCCCACCGGCCCCCCCGGCCGCCGGCTGGTCTACTCGTATCCCCTGTACCAGCGGCTGAAGGCGGACCTGTCCGAGCTCGAGGGGCTGGCCGCCCAGGAGGCGTGCTCGACCACCTCGGCGGTGCGGGCCGGCGCGAATGCCGAGGCGGGCCCGGAGCGCGCCGAGGGCCGGGCGGTCAGCGCCGGCTTCTTCTCGGTGATGGGCGTGTCCGCCGCCCTGGGGCGCACCTTCTCGCCCGAGGACGAGACCGCGCCCGGCGCGAACCCGGTGGTGGTGCTCAGCCACGGTTACTGGCTGGCCCACCTGGGCGGCGACCCCGGGGTGATCGGCCGCCCGCTGACCATCAACGGCACCCGCTACACGGTCATCGGCGTCACCGCGGCCGGCTTCTCCGGAGCCGAGACCGGCAGCCGCACCGACTTCTGGGTGCCGCTGACCATGCAGGAGGCGCTGACCCAGCTGGGGCTGCCGCTTCACAATCCCCAGTACTCGTCGCTGCTGCTGATCGGCCGGCTGCGGCCGGGCGCGGCGATGTCCGCGGTGCAGGCCCGCGCCGACGCCGTCTACCACCAGTGGCTGGCCCAGGACGCCGAGCTGGCGGGGTACGAGGCGCGCGAGCCCACCCACGTCCGCCTGGATCCCGGGGCCACCGGCATCGCTCCTTTGCGCGGCACCTTCCTGGACCCGCTGCTGGCGCTGATGGCCGGCGTGGGCCTGTTGCTGCTGATCGTCTGGTTGAACGTCTCGCATCTGCTGCTGTCGCGTTTCTTGCAGCGGCAGCGCGAGCTGAGCATCCGCAGCGCGCTGGGCGCCAGCCGGGGCCGCATCGTCCGCCAGCTGGCGGTCGAGGGCGTGCTGCTGGTGGCGGTGGGTGCGGCGCTGGGTGCGCTGGCCAGCAGCTGGTTCAGCCAGGGCCTGCTGGCCATCGCCCGGACCGGGCAGTGGGAGCGCCCGCTGGCGCTGGATGTCTCGGCAGACGGGCGCGTGTTCGCCTGGGTGGCCGCGCTCGCGCTGGCCACCGCCACCCTGGTGGCGCTGCTGCCCGGCTGGCAGGCGGCTCGCGGCGACCTCCAGTCCGCCCTGCGCGCGGCCTCGCCCACCGTGGCCGGTCGCCAGCCGCGCCAGCTGACCAGCCGGATCGCGGTCGTGTCGCAGGTGGCCCTCTCGCTGGTGCTGCTGGTGGGCGCCGGGTTGCTGGCGGTCAGCCTCAGCCGGCTGCGCAACCAGCCCACCGGGTTCGACGTCGAGCCGGTGCTGCTGGCCAACGTCAACATCCGCAGCGTGGCCGCGGACCAGGCCCGCGCGCGGCAGCTGTACGACCAGCTGCAAGCCCGGCTGGCCGCCCTCCCCGGCGTGCAGAGCGTGAGCCTGTCGCTCGACCGCCCGCTGTCGGGAGGCTTCGGCACCTGGCACCTGACGTCGGGGACGCCGCCGCGCCGGAGCCAGATCGCCCCCGAGATCGTCACCCCGGATTACTTCCGGACGCTGGGGATCCCGCTGGTCAGTGGGCGCGCCTTCACCCGCTTCGACCGGGAGGGCACCCCCCGGGTGGCGGTCATCAACCAGAAGCTCGCCGATCGGGCCTTCGGCGGCGCCGCCCGCGCGATCGGACAGCGGTTCCAGATGGACGCCGATCCGGGGCCGCCGGTCGAGATCGTGGGGGTGGTGGGCGACGCCAGGCTGATCGACCTGCGGAGCGCGCCGCGGTCGACCGTGTTCATGCCCGCCGCCCAGCCGCCCGGCCTGCCGGTGCAGCTTCACCTCCAGAGCCTGCAGGTGCGGGCGGCGGTCGATCCCGCGTCGCTGGCCGACCAGGTCCGCGCGACGGTGCGGCAGGTCCATCCCGGCCTGCCGCTGCTGGACGTCCAGACCCTGCGGGTGCAGCGGGACAGCTCGCTGGTGCGCGAACGTCTGCTGGCCATCCTGTCGACCACCTTCGGCCTGGTGGCGCTGTTCCTCATCTCGCTCGGCATCTACGGCGTGCTGGCGCAGTGGACCGCTCGCCGGCGTCAGGAGATCGGCGTGCGCATGGCCCTGGGGGCCACCGCCGCCGGCGTGCGGTGGCTGGTGTTGCGCCAGGCCTTCGCGCTGGTGCTGCTGGGCCTGCTGATCGGCGTCCCGGCGGCGCTGGCGGCTGCCCGGGTCCTGCGCGGCGTCCTCTACGGCGTGCGCCCGCTGAGCCCGGTGGCGCTGCTGCTGGGCGCGCTGATCCTCTTTCTGGTGGCGGCGCTCGCGGCTTACCTGCCCGCCCGCCGTGCCTCGCGCGCCGATCCCATGCTGGCCCTGCGTTCCGAATGAGCGACAGTCGCAGAAACACCGACCCGGAGAGACAGCCAGGAGACACACGATGATGAACGACCTGCGCTTCGCCATACGGCAGCTGTTTCGTGCGCCGGGTTTTTCCGCCCTGGCGCTGCTGACCATCGCGCTCGGCATCGGCGCCTGCACGGCGATCTTCTCGGTGGTCAACGCCGTCCTGCTGCGGCCGCTGCCCTATCCCGAGTCGGATCGCCTGGTGGTGGTCCGCGAGACCAACCTGCCGCAGCTTCCCGAGTTCGCGGTCGCGCCGGGGCAATATTTCTCCTGGCTTTCGCAGTCCACCAGCTGGCAGAGCCTGGCCGCCTTCGACCGCGCCTCCTACAACCTGACCGGCCGGGGCGAGCCGCAGCTGCTGATGGCCCAGCGGATAACCGCCAGCTACCTGCCCACCCTGCGCGTCCAGCCGGCGCTGGGCCGCAACTTCACCCTCGAGAACGAGACGCCCGGCCGCAACCAGGTGG
>JBKPRZ010000572.1:0-4331 GCA_046734815.1 Myxococcota bacterium
GCCCGGTCCCGAACGCCGGCGGTGTGCCCGGCGGCGCCGCTGGTGTCTGCGCCGCCAGCCGCCCGCGCGGCCAGGCCGCGCCGGCCAGCCCCAGGGCCGAACCCGCCAGGAACTGCCGTCGCGCCGTCCTGGCCGTGCGTCTCGTCTCGACCGGCATCCGGGGGACCATAACACCCGGCGCGACCGCGCGGCCCTGCTGCTTACCCCGTGCTCAGCACCTCGTCGATCAGCCCGTAGGCGCGGGCGTCGGCGGCGGTCATGAAGTTGTCGCGCTCGGTGTCCTGCTTGATCTTCTCGGCGGGCTGGCCGGTGTGGCGGGCGTAAATGGCGTTGATGGTGTCGCGCGCGCGCAGGATCTCGCGGGCCTGGATCTCGATGTCGGTGGCCGCGCCCTGAAGGCCGGCCAGGGGCTGGTGGATCATCACCCGGGAATGCGGCAAGGCCTTGCGCTTGCCCCGGCTGCCGGCGGCCAGCAGCAGGCTGGCCATCGAGGCGGCCTGGCCCAGACAGAACGTGGCCACCGGGCAGCGCAGGACCTGCATGGTGTCGTAGATGGCCAGCCCGGCGGTGACGTCGCCGCCGGGCGAGTTGATGTAGAGGATGGCGTCCTTGTCCGGGTCCTCCGACTCGAGGAACAGCAGCTGGGCCACCACCAGGTTGGCGACCGTGTCGTCGATAGCGGTTCCCAGGAACACGATGCGGTCCTTGAGCAGCCGCGAGAACACGTCCCAGCCGCGCTCGCCCCGGTGGGTCTGCTCGACCACCGTGGGCACCAGGGCGGTGGGGCCGCCGGCGCGCGGGGCGCTCATCGCTTCTCCGGGCTGGACAGCCAGGCTACCAGCGCCGCGCGGGAGAACCGCCAGGCGCTTCCCAGCCGGCGCCCGGGCAGCCGGCCCGCCTCGGCCATCTCGATCACGAGGTCGGTCTCGATCTGCAAGAACTGCGCGGCCTGCTCGGCGTTCAGCACCTCGGGTGGATCGTAGGGCTGGAACGAATACGACCCCCGGGACGGCTCGCCCAGCCCCACGGCCATCCGCGGGCCGGACAGCGAGCCCAGCGCGCTGAGGCCCTTGTCGGTGTCCGGGTCCACATATCTCGACACCAGCCCGGCGACCAGGTCCTTCTTGCGCATCCCCAGCGCCTCGGCCGCGCGGTGGAGCTTCTCGACGGACGCGGCGGGCAGCCGCACGAACAACGCGCCCTCGGACGGGGGTCTCCTTGCCATATCCAGATGATATCTCGAGATATCCAGGAGTCAACCACCGACCGCCACCTCCCCCACTCCGGCGCGTCACGCGAGACGGGGCTGACATCGACGGGGACGGTCTGGCCGCGTGCCGGGACCGGCATTATGTTACCTCCATGTCTCTGGCCGCCAGCCTCGCGCATGCGCAGCTCCGCAACCACTTTCACGCCTGTGCCTTCGTCACCGGGCCAGCCGAGGAGCGGGCCGTGATCGACCCGTTCTTCGTCGAGGGGATGCGGCGCGGGGAAAAGGCGGTGTACATCGTGGACCCCGACCACCGCGCCGAGCACGAGCAGCGGCTGCGCGCCCGGGCGCCGGCGCCGGACCTGCTGGAGGTGACCACCTGGAACGACGCCCACCTCAAGGGCGGGACGTTCGATCAGGACAGGATGATGGCTTCGCTGGACGAGATGATCCGCGACCACGCCGCCACCGGCTGCCCGCCCATGCGGCTGGTCGGTCAGATGGGCTGGATCTTCTCGTCCCCGCCGGGGATCGAGCGGCTGGTGGCCTACGAGGCGAGCGTCAACGAGGTGCTCAACCGCGGCAAGACGCCGACCGTGTGCGTGTACGATGTCCGCCGGCTGACCGGATCGATGATGATGGACCTGCTGCGGGCGCACCCACTGACCGTGATGAACGGCGTGTTGCACGAGAACCCGTTTTACACACCGGCCCGGGACATGCTCCGGGAGCTGCAACAGCGCCGCACCCTGAGCTGACGGGATGGGGCCCACGCGGCCGAACGAGCCCGCTGACGGCGACGGAAGGCTGCAGCGCTGCATCCGCGATCTCGCGGCGCTGAATGCCTTGCCCTCGATGTGCGTCGGGCGCACGCCCGACGAGACGCTCGACATCATCCTCGATGCGCTCCCGACGGCGCTCGACTGCCAGCTGGTGTACCTGCAGCTGCCCGGCACGCCGCCGCGCGAACGCGGGCTGCTGGGCGGCGCGCCCCTGACCGAGGCGCAGCTGGCCGAGGTGCGGGCGGTGACCATTGGCGACCACGAGGGCGCCGATGGGCAGCTTTTCCTGGCTTCGGCGTCGGGCAAGCTGTGGTGTCTGGAGGCGGACGTGCCGGTGGGGGCCGAGCGCGGGCGGCTGCTGGCCGGCCGCGGAAAGCCGCTTCACCCCGAGACCGACCGGGTCCTGGTCCGCACCGCCGCCAACATGGTCGGCACCACCGTCGAGACGGCGCAGGTGCTGGACGTGGCCCGCCGCAAGGACGACTTCCTGGCCATGCTGGGGCACGAGCTGCGCAACCCGCTGGCCTCGATCCTCACCGCGGTCGAGCTGCTGGCGCGCAACGCCTCGGCGGCGCGCGAGCAGACGGTGATCGAGCGGCACACCCGCCACCTGGCCCGCCTGGTCGACGACCTGCTGGACATCTCCCGCGTCACCCGGGGACACGTCGAGCTGCAGGACGAGCCGGTGGGGCTGGCCTCGGTGCTTGAACGGGCGGTGGAGCTCGCCTCGCCGCTGGTGGCGCGCAACCGGCACACCTTGCAGGTGGGCGCCGCCGGCGACATCACCATCCAGGGCGATCCGGTTCGCCTGGCGCAGGTGTTCACGAACCTGCTCACCAACGCCGCCAAGTTCACCCCGCCGGGCGGCACCATCGACGTGCTGATCGCGCCGGAGCCGGGCCGGGTGCAGGTGACGGTGAAGGACAGCGGCATCGGCATCGGCCGCGACCAGCTGGACCGCATCTTCGAGCCGTTCGTGCAGGCCGACCACGAGCGGGACGCCCTGCATGGCGGGCTGGGCCTGGGGCTGGCCATCGTCAAGACCCTGGTCCAGCGCCACGGCGGCACCATCCGCGCGCACAGCGAGGGCCGCGGTCGTGGCGCCGCCTTCACCGTCGACCTGCCCACTGTGCTGCGGGTCGAGCCGAAGACGCAGCCGCCCGCGCCGGCTCCCTCGGTGGCGCGGGCGGGGGTGCGCGTGCTGGTGGTGGACGACAACGTCGACGTGGCCGAGCTGCTGTCGGAAGCGCTGCAGGACCAGGGCTTCCAGACCGCGGTGGCGCACGATGGCCGGACCGCCCTGCGGACCTGGCGCAGCTTCGCACCCCACGCCGCCGTGCTGGACGTGGGGCTGCCCGACCTGGACGGCTACCAGCTGGCCAGGACCCTGCGCGCCGAGCACGGCAAGACCGCCACCCTGATCGCCGCCACCGGCTACGGCCAGCCCAAGGACCGCCTGCGCGCCGTCGAGGCTGGCTTCGACTGCCACCTGATCAAGCCGGTCAGCATCCAGGAGCTGGTGCTGCTGCTGGACCAGCACCTGGTCGGCGGCCCCTCGGCCGATACGCCGCCGTCCTCGAAGGGCCAGCCCGCCTAGCAGCCCCGGCTGCCCGGCTACCGCCGGGGGTCGTCGATCGCCGACGAGCTGGCCAGGCGGACGATCTCGGCGGGGGAGAGGGACCGGTCATAGATGCGGAGGTCGTCGATCTGGCCGGCACACAGCTCGTTGGGCGGGGTGTAGGTGCCGATGTACAGGATGCTGGCGGGGCCTCGCTGGGCGGCGGCGCTGGTGGTGGCCACCGGCGAGCCGTCCAGGTACAGGCGGTGGGTGACGCCGTCGAAGCTGTAGGCCAGGTGGTGGGCGCCGGGAGCGAGCTCGGCAGCGGCGACCAGGAAAGCCTGGTTCTCGGCCCAGCCCCAGACGGCGGGGCGCATGCGATCGATGCCCAGCTGGATGCCGGCGCGTTGATCCGGATTGACCAGCGCCACGCAGGTCCGCTGGCCGGTGACGCCGCTGGACGGGGGCGGTTCGGGATCCGGGGTCAGCCACAGCGAGATGGTCTTGGGCTGGTCGATGGCCGGCATGTGGTCGCCCACCGCCGCGACCAGGTAGTCGTCCATGCCGTCCAGGCGCACGGCGAAGTTCTTCGACCCGCCCCCCACCCGGCTGGGCTCCCAGCCCACTCCGTTGCGGAGCTCCGCGGTCTGGCCGTTGCCGCTGGTGTCGGCGGCGCGCATGCCCGTGCCGTCGTCGAACGGCCAGTGCGCCACCAGACCGAAGCTGGCCGCGGGAAGGTCCGGTCTGGCGGCGTCCGGTGTCGCGGCGTCCGGTATCGACG
>JBKPRZ010000573.1:0-15550 GCA_046734815.1 Myxococcota bacterium
GTCCAGCTTCAGCCGGCGCAGGATGAAGGGCAGCAGCGCGCCCGCCAGGGTGCCGAACAGGACCACACCGACAAGGCTGGCGAACACGGTGAGAGCGACAAGGGTGGCGTGGGGGCCGTAGGTCGGGTGGATCGCCTGCCAGACGATGATGCGCAGAAAACCGATGAGCCCGAGGATGGTGCCGAGGGCCAGGCCGGTGAGGACCTCGCGCCGCACCACCCGCCACCAGTCGCGCAGCCTCACCTCCGAGAGCGCCATCGCCCGGATCACCAGAGTGGAGGCCTGCGAGCCCGAGTTGCCGCCGCTGCTGATGATGAGCGGCACGAACAGCGCCAGCACCACCGCCTGGGCGATCTCGTCCTGGAAGTGGGCCATTGCCGTGGCGGTGAGCATCTCGCCCAGGAACAGCGCCGCCAGCCAGCCCGCCCGCTTGCGGATCATCTGGGTCAGCCCCACCCGCAGGTAGGGCGCATCCAGCGCCTCCAGGCCGCCGAACTTGTGGATGTCCTCGGTCGCCTCCTCGGACACCACGTCGACGATGTCGTCCACGGTGACGATGCCCTTCATGTGACCGTGGCGATCGATCACCGGCACCGCGGCCAGGTCGTGCTGGGCCAGCACCCGCCCGACCGACTCCTGGTCCTGATCTTCGCTCACCGTCACCACCTCCCGGCGCATCACCTCGCGCACGCCGCGGGCGGGATCGGCGGTGAACAGGTCGCGGAACGAGACCACCCCCAGCAGGTGCTGCTGCTCGTCCAGGACGTAGGCGACGTAGATCGTCTCGACCTGGGCGCGCGCCTGCCGCCGCAGGTAGCTGACCGCCTCGTCCACCGTCATGTCCGGACGCACGCGCGCAAAACGCGGGCTCATCAGCCCGCCCGCCTGATCCTCGGCATAGGCCAGGAGCCCACTCACCTCCTTGCGGGTGGGCTCGTCCAGCACGTCCAGCAGCGCGCCCCGCTGATCGGGCGGAGCCTCCTGCACCAGGTCGGCGGCGTCATCGGGGGCCAGCAGCCGCAGCCACGACCGCCGGTCGCGCGGGGCCAGGGACTGCACCAGGAAATGCTGATCCGCCGCCCGCAGGTCCAGAAACAGGTCCTCCGCTTCCCGGCGCGGCAGCAGGGCGAACGCCTCCCGGCGGTCGACGGGGGACAGGACCGGCCAGGCGTCGGCGACCTCGTCCCCCGAAAGCGTCTGTTCGGTTCGCGCCAGCGCTTCCATGATCAGCCTCCCCGGGCGATCGCCCATCGTGCAACCCCTGTTCCGCGCGGCGGTATTCCCGCCGATCGGGGATCTTTTCCCCGCGCGCGCTTCGGCGCCGGTCCCAATATGCCCCCGCCGGGGCGAATTGACCGGATCGGGTGGTGACCGGCCTGCCGCCGGCCCTGGTCTCGTTCGTGCACCGACATGGGGCATGCGAGCGCACCTGAGAAGAGCGGCGCTGGGTCTGTTCGTGGTCGGCGTACTCGGGCTGGCGCTGACCGCGCTCCATCGCGAGCTGGCGGAGGTCCGGTACCACCAGGTCGCCGCCGAGATCCGCGCGCTGCCGGGCCTGCTGGTCGCACGGGCGCTGCTGCTGACCGCCGGCGGATACGCCGTGTCCAGTCTGTATGACTGGCTGGCGCTGCGGTTCGTGCGGCGGCCGCAACCGCTGCGCACCACCAGCCTGGTCGGCTTCCTGGCGAACGCGTTCAGCAACACCGTCGGTTTCTCCCTGATCTCGGGGGGGTCGGTCCGGCACCGCTTCTATTCGGCCGCCGGACTGCAGGCGGGCCAGACCGCCCAGGCGGTGGCCTTCGTCGCGGCCACCTTCTGGCTGGGGTTCCTCACGCTCGCGGGGGCGGTGCTGATCGCGTCGGCGCCGGTGATGCCCGCGGGCCTGCCCGCGCTGCTGCGGTCGTCGCGGGCGCTGGGCCTCGCCTTCCTGCTGCCGGTGCTCGCCTTCGCCGCGCTGTCGGTCGCGCGCCGGCGACCGGTGCGGATCGGCGGGTTCACCCTCGGGTTCCCGTCGCCCCGGACGGTCGCCGCCCAGCTGACGGTGGGCGCGCTGGACTGGTTCCTGGCGGGTGCGGTGCTGGCCACCTTGCTGCGCCCGCTGGGGCTGCCGTTCGGGGAGGTGCTGGCGCTGTTCCTGCTGGCGCAGGTGGTGGGCGTGGTCAGCCACGTGCCGGGCGGCATGGGGGTGTTCGAATCGGTGTTCGTACTGCTGCTGTCGGGCCGCGCGCCGGTGCCCGGCGTGGTGGGGGCGCTGGTCGCCTTCCGGGCGGTCTATTACCTGGTGCCCTTCACCGTGGCCGCCGCGACCTTCCTGGCCATCGAATTGAGCCGCCGCCGGCGCACCCTGTCCGCGGGTGCGGTGACCTTGGCGCGCTGGGCCCGCGCCGCGGTCCCGTCGGTGTTCGCGGCGGCGACCTTCCTGGCAGGCACGGTGCTGCTGGCTTCCGGCGCCACCCCTTCCGTCCACCTGCGCGTCCGGATCGTCCGCGACGTGCTGGGACTGCCCGTCGTCGAGACCAGCCACCTGCTGGCCAGCGTGGTGGGCTTGCTGCTGCTGCTGCTGGCGCGCGGCCTGCAGCGCCGGCTGGACGGCGCGCGGGTGCTGGCGCTGGCGCTGCTGGTGGCGGGCAGCGTGCTGTCGCTGTTCAAGGGCCTGGACTGGGAGGAGGCGCTGCTGCTGGGAGCGCTGGCCCTGGCCCTGGCCCTGGCGCCGTTCCGGCGCTCCTTTTACCGGCGATCGTCGCTGCTGGCCGAGCGTTTCTCGGGACCCTGGATCACGGCGGTGGCCTGCGTCCTGGTGGGCACGACCTGGCTGGGGCTGTTCGCCCACCCGCACGTGCGCTCCGAGCGCGGCTTCCTGTCCACCCTCACCGCCCATGCCGACGACTCCCGCTTCCTGCGCGCCACCGCCGGCGTGGCCACGGCGCTGGTCCTGCTGGGGTTCGCGCGCCTGCTGTCCAGTGCCCGGCTGCGCCGCCGGGCCGCGCCCGCCGCCGACCTCGACGCGGCCCGGGCGGTGGTGTCGCGCTCGCCCGATACCACGGCGCACCTGGCGCTCACCGGCGACAAGGCCTTCCTGTTCAACGACGCCCGCAGCGCCTTCATCATGTACGGCGCCGCCGGTCGCAGCCTGATCGCCATGGGCGACCCGGTCGGACCGGCCGCCGAAGCACGCGAGCTGGCCTGGCGCTTTCACGAGCTGGCCGACCGGCTGGGCGCGTACACGGTCTTCTATCAGGTCGGCGGCGCCAACCTGCCCATCTACCGTGACCTGGGGCTGCAGGTGCAGAAGCTGGGTGAAGAGGCGCTGGTCGACCTGGACGCCTTCTCGCTGGACGGCCGCCAGCGCAAGGGCCTGCGCAGCAGCGTGAACCGCCTGCAGCGAGAGGGGGTGCGCTTCGAGGTCAAGGAGCCGGGCTCCTTCGGCGACCTGCTGCCGCGGCTGCGCCTGATCTCCGATGCCTGGCTGGCCGGCAAGCACACCGACGAGAAGGCGTTCTCGCTGGGCGCCTTCGATCCGCGCTACCTGGCGGACTGTCCGCTGGCCCTGCTGTGGCACCAGGACCGCGTGGTGGCCTTCGCCAACCTCTGGGTGGGCGCGCGCAGGCGCGAGCTGTCGGTGGACCTGATGCGCTTCCACCCCGACGCTCCGGCGGGCGCCATGGATTACCTGTTCGTCGACCTGATGGCCTGGGGACGGCAGCGCGGCTTTGCCCGATTCAACCTGGGCATGGCGCCGCTGTCTGGCGTGACCGGGGGCGAGGGCCTGCCGCTGTGGAGCAAGCTGGCCGCCCTGCTCTACCGCCACGGCGAGCACTTTTACAACTTCCGCGGGCTGCGGGCCTACAAGGACAAGTTCGGCGCGCGCTGGCAGCCGAAGTACCTGGCCTCGCCGGCGGGTCTGGCATTGCCGGTGGTGATCGCGAACCTGATCAGCCTGGTGTCGGGCGGCCTGCTCGGCTCGGTCACCCGATCGAGGGAACGATGGAACCGCTCGCTGGCCGCGCATTCCGACGCCGCCTGATCGCCCTGCTGCTGCTCCCCGGCCTGGCCTGCACCGGCGGCCGCGTCCCGGTGATCGAGGCCCCGGCGAGCGGCAGCTCTGACGGGACCCTGGCCCTGCTGGTCAGCGGTGACGGAGGCTGGGTGGCCATCGACCGCGAGCTGACCGCGCAGCTTCGATCCCGGGGCGTTTCGGTGCTGGGCGTGAGCGCCCCCCGCTACCTGTGGACACCGCGCACGGCGGACAGCACCGCCCAGGCGCTCGCCTCCCTGATCCGTCAGTACCTGGTGGACTGGCGGCTGCAGCGGGTGGTGCTGATCGGCTACTCCCGCGGCGCCGTCATCGTGCCCTTCGTGGCCACCCGCCTCCCCGCCGATCTGCGGCCGCGGCTGGCCATGGTGGCGTTGCTGGGACCAGAACCCATGGCCAGCTTCGAGTTCCACCTGATCGATCTGGTGACCGACCAGACCAGACCCGGAGATCTCCCGGTGGTGCCGGAGCTGACCCGGCTCGAACCCCGGCTGATCGTCTGCGTGCGCGGCGCCGCCGAATCGAGCCCCGTCTGCCCGCAGGCCCGGGCACTCGGCGCCACCGAGCTGGTGATGCCCGACGGCCACCACTTCGGTGGGCGGTTCGCCGACCTCGCACACCTGCTGATCGACGAGCTGGCGCGCCGACGAAGCCCGTGAGCGAACAACGACCGGGCGCCGCGCGGGATACGGAGCATCGAATCGCCCGCTGGCGATGAGAAGGCGAACCTCGCACATCGGGGGCCTCCGGAACACCACGCCCACCTCGACCGAGTCCGTCTCCGACGGCGGGCGGCTAGCGTGTCGGGGCCCTGCGATCACACTAGATCCCCGGAGGTTGTCGATGCAGCGTGGGTTGATCGGTGTGTGTGTCTCGATGTTGCTGCTCGCGCTGCCCGTCGGCTGTGGCGGCCACCGGAAGGTCTCCGGGGTCCAGCACGGCGGCGGCGGCGGAACGGACGGAGGCTCGTCACCCGACGGCAGCGGCGGCGCGTCCCCGGACGGCCCGGGCCCGAGCACGCCCGACACCGGAGCGGGCGGCGCGGACGGGGGCGGTGGGACCAGCGACGCAGCCGCGCCGACCGAGCCGGAGCCCGGCGAATACACCGTGGGCACGCCGATGATGGGCACCACCGCCTGGGACGGCGCCCCGCAGACTGGCGCCGGCGCACCACAGATCGTCTATCCGAACGACCAGACGCGATTCCCACGCAACATCTACCGCACCCTGTTCCAGTGGCGGCCGGGCACCGCCAGCCAGTTCCGCATCACCTTCACCGGGCCGCGGACGACGGTGGAGGCGTTCACGGACGGCATGCACCCGCAGTGCGCAGGCAAGGCCAACGCCGCCTGCTGGGAGGCCGACGAGAACGCCTGGTTCCTGATCGCCAGCGGCAACGCCGGCCAGTCGGTGACGGTGACCATCGACGGGCTCGACACCTCGACCATGCCAGCCACGGTTCGCCGGTCCGCGCCCATCACCATCGCGTTCTCGCGGCAGAACGTGGAGGGCGCCATCTTCTACTGGTCGACCACCGCGGCCGGGATCCGGCGGGCGAGCGTGTCCTCGCCGCAACCCGAGGACTACCTGACCGGAAAGCCGTCCACCCTGTACAGCAACCCCACCGATTCCATCAAGTGCGCGGCCTGCCACGTCGTCTCGCGCGACGGCCGCTACATGGTGGCGCCGGTGCAGGCCGCCTCCGGCGCGGGGCTGTGGGTGCTGGAGGTGACCCCCAGCTCGCCACCGAAGCCGCTGATCAAGAACGTGCCCAACACGCAGGGCCACGGCTTCGCCACCATCTCCCCCGACGACAAGCGGGTGGTGGCGGCCTGGGGCGGCAAGATGTGGATGCTCGACCGCGAGAGCGGCACCAAGACCGGTGACCTCCCGCTGGGCAGCACGCTCGCCACCCAGCCCGACTGGTCGCCCGACGACAGCCAGCTGGTGTTCGCCACCGGCAAGGGCGACTCCCCCGCCGGCGCGGCGCTGGCGACGATCTCCTGGTCCAGCGGCACCTGGGGCACCCCCGCCGTCCTGGTGCCGGCGCCGGCCAACGGCTCGAACCTCTTCCCCATGCATTCGCCGGACGGGCGCTGGATCGCGTATTCCCGGGGCAAGGGCGGACACGGCGACCTCACCGCGCAGCTTTACGTGGTGGGCGCCAAGGGCGGCGCCCCGGTCGAGCTGGTGGCGGCCAACCGGGAGGTGTCGAACCGGACCACCGATGGACAATTCGAGAACAGCCAGCCCACCTGGGCTCCGCCCGGCGACCTGCACTGGATCGCCTTCAACTCCATGCGGGAATACGGGCTGGTCTCCCCGTCGGGGACGCAGCAGATCTGGGTGGCGGCGGTGGATCCCGCGAAGCTCGGGTCCGGTTCGGACCCCAGCTACCCCGCCTTCCGCCTGCAGTTCCAGGGGCTGGCCGAGGACAACCACCGCGCCTACTGGACCCTGGACGTGCGCGACAACCCGTCGCCGCCGCCGCCCCCGCCGCCGCCCCCGCCGACTCCCGACGGAGGCATGTGCGTGACCACCAACGCGGTCTGCGATCCGGCCGCCGACACCTGCTGCGACAGCGCCGCCCGCTGCGACAGCTACGACGAGGGCCTCACCTACCGCTGCTACCGCCCCAGCATCGACTAGAGCTCCTGGCCCGCGCCCGCGCGCCGGGACATGATCGGGGCATGAGGCCCCTGTTCACGGTCGGGCACTCGACGCGGTCGCTCGAGGAGCTGATGGCGGCGGTCCGGGCGGCGGGCGTGGGGCGGATCGTGGATGTGCGGCGGTTCCCGGGGTCGCGGCGCCATCCGCACTTCGGACGCGAGCGGCTGGCGGAGGGGCTGGCCGCCGGCGGGATCGCCTACCAGTGGTGCCCGCAGCTGGGGGGCCGCCGGTCGCGGGCGAAGGACGCGCCTCCGTCGGCCTGGCGGGTGGAGGCGTTCGCTGCCTACGCGGATTACATGACGACGGTGGAGTTCCGCGCGGCCATCGAGGCGGTGGTCGAGACGGCCGAGCGGGGCGAGACGGCGATCATGTGCGCGGAGGCGGTCCCCTACCAGTGCCACCGACGGCTGATCTCGGACTGGGTCGTGCTGCACGGGCGACCGGTGATGCACATCCTGGATGCCCGCCGGCGCGAGCCGCACCGGGTGACCGAGTTCGCCCGGCTGGACGGCGAGCAGGTCCGCTACGACGCGGGCGTGCAGCTGGGGCTGGACATCGTCACCGGCTGAGCCCCATCCACCGCCCGAACAGGTGCTCGCCCACCGCCTGCAGAGCGGCGCCGTGGGTCGACCAGCCCTGCAGCAGATCGGCGGGCGCGATGCCGGTCTGCGCGAGCTCGCCGGCGAAGGCCGCGCCCATCCCGGCCAGCTGCGGGCCCGTCACCTCGGGATGAAACAGGATCCCGTAGGCGCTGGCGCCGGAGCGAAACGCCTGGACGGCGGTCATCCGCGATCGGGCCAGAGGCACCGCACCGGCCGGCAGGTCGAACACGTCGCCGTGCCAGTGAAGGGCCTGGAACGAGGCAGGCGTCCCCGCGAACAGCCGGTCCTCGGCGGCGGGCGGCTCCAGCAGCACCGGGTACCACCCGATCTCCTTCTGCGGGCCCGGCCGCACGCGCGCGCCCAGCGCCGCGGCGAGCAGCTGGCTGCCGAGGCAGATGCCCAGCACCGGCACGCCCCGGGCCAGCGCGTCCTCGATCAGCCGCAGCTCGCTGCGCAGGTGCGGGTAGCGGTCCATCTCGTAGACCCCCATCGGGCCGCCCATCACCACCAGCCCCGCCTGCCCCTCGATCGACGCCGGCACGGGCGCGCCCGCGTCCACCCGGACCACCTGCGTCCTCCCTCCCGCCGCCTCGATGGCGTCGGCGATCCCGGACGGTGGCTCCTGCGCCACGTGCTGCAACACCAGGATCTGCGGAGAGCGGTCGGTGCCCGGGGACATCCCGGCATCTTGCCTGCCAAGGCCGGACGTTTGCGACCTGTTTTGCCGATCAGATCGGGACGTGGATGCCGAACCCGTACAGCACGTAATGGCTCTGGCTGCGGAACTGACCCGCGGGGTCGACGCCGTAATGGACCCGCAGATAGATGTCGCTCGCAGAAGCAGCCGCTGGACGGTTCATGTCGAGCCGATCTCGCCACACCGATCGGTCTCGCCCGTCAATGCGTGCCGGTACCGACGGGCCAGCTCACGGGCCATTCCGGCATGAGGGCGGCCCAGGTGAGTCGTCACCCGCTTGCGGTCGCGAACCGGGGGCCACATGGTGCAGGTGAAGGTCAGATTGTCAGGGTGGCGGCGCCCGATCGGCGCCGGTGGGAGTTGGGTGGTGGACTCTGAAAGAGAGCACGGCTGCCGTGACGGGAACGAAGAGCAACTGCCGGATGCGGATGAGCAGGACAAGGCTCAGCCCGGTGGTGGCGCCGAGCCCCAGCGCGGCGGCGACGGCGGTGCAGGCGCCCTCTTGCAGGCCGATCTGCCCTGGCATGAACGCGCCGACCAGATTCAGGGCAACGGGCACCGCCGCCAGGATCAGGACGGGAGCGGGCGTCACCGGGACGTTGAGCGCGCGCAGTCCGGCGTAGATCTCGACCGCCGCCAGGCACCGGCCGAAGAGGTGGATCAGGACGATGGCCCCCAGCTTGCCGCGCGCCCGCAGCAGCAGGCTCTGCAAGGCGCCGTCGATCAGGGCGGGCAGATCACTCGGCTGCGCACCGTCTCCGGAGGCCGGCAGCAGCCGCGCGCTCAGGCGGCGGACGAAGCGATGGAGCAGCGAGACGGTCTTGCCCCGGCCGGCCAGCCAGACGAAGACGGCCACCAGCAGGGCGGTGATCAGCGCGGCCCCCAGCGCCGCCCACTCGAAGGCGCGCGGCACGCTGGGCATCAGCGCGATGGCGATGGCGCCCAGACCGATGAAGGCCACGCTGGCGACCGCGAACATCAGGCGGTCGACGACCACCGCGGCGGCGCCCTGCGGCCACTGGCCGCGGTCCAGCCACAGCAGGCGGACGGCGTCGCCGGCGGTGATGAACGGCAACACCGCGTTCAGACCCGAGGCCGCAAACCGGCTGGCCACCGCCCCGCCGACCGAGGGCCGCTGCAGCCCGGTGAGCAGCAGCCGCCAGGGAATGGCCATGACCACGGTGGCGACGGAGTAGGCCGCCATCAGCCAGACGATGCGCGGTCCGGCGGCGGTGAGCGCGCCGAGGACTGGGGCCACCCCGATCTGGTGGATCAGCACCGCCACGACGGCGAGCCCGACGGCCCAGGCAACCCAGCTAAGGAGGGTGGCGCGACGTACCGACCTCATGCGCCCCAAGATGGGTACCGCGCGCGCGCGGCGCGCCCCCAGCGCGCCATCCGGGTGCTCTACCTGCAACCGTGCACCACCTTCGGGGGCGCGGAACGACAGGCCTCCATCCTCAGCCCCCGCCTGGAGCGCTGGGGCCTGGAGGTGCTGCCGCTGGTCGGGCCCGGCACGACGGTGGTCGACCTGCTGAAGGAACAGGGTGTCTCCGAGATCATCCTGTCCAAATCCTTCCCCGGCGGTTGGGACCCGCCTCGCGGCTGGGAGCGGGCCCTGCAGCCCTGGCGCTATTACCGGTCCATCAAGGCGGTGCAGGCCGAGGTCGAGGCGTTGATCGCCGAACGCCGGATCGACCTGGTCATGGCGGCGATGCCGTTCTCCTGGATCGCCGCCAGCCGGGCGGCGCGCCGGCGGCGCGTCCCCATCGTCTGGCGCGCGGGCGGCACGCGCATCCGCGAGGTGGAAAAGCCGCTTTTACACCTGTGGGCCAGCCTGTACCCGCCCGACCTGTTGCTCTGTTGCAGCGAATCCGTGCGCGACACCTTCGCGCCGCTGATCCCGGCGCCCGCCGAGGTGGTGGACAACGGCGTCGAGCTGGACCGATTCGATCCCGCCGACGCCACGCCCGACCGCTACCGGCCGCCGGGCGCGCGCCTGGTGGTCGGCTACGCTGCCCGCCTGGCGCCCGAGAAGCGCCCCCAGGACTTCATCGACATGGCCGCGCGGCTGCAGCAGCGTTATCCCGACGTCCACTTCCTGATGGCCGGCGACGGGGCCGAGCGGGAGCAATGCGAGCGGCGCGCGCGCGCCGCCGGCCTGGGCGATACCTTCCAGATACTCGGCTACGTCAGCGACATGCGCTCGTTCTACGCCGGCTGCGACGTGCTCACCTTGCCCTCGCGCACCGAGGGTCTGCCCAACATGGTGCTCGAGTCGATGGCCATGGAGAAGGCGCTGGTGATCAGCGACCGCGCCGCGCGCACCGGGGTGGTCCGCCACCAGCGCGAGGGGCTGGTGCACCCGGTGGAAGACGTCGAGGCGCTCACCATCTGCGTCGAGCGCCTGCTTCGATCCGAACATCTGCGCGCCTCGCTGGCCAGCTGCGCGCGCGCCCGCGTCCACCGCGACTTCGACGCCCGCCAGAGCGCCCGCCGGATCGCGGGCCTGATGCGGACGGTGGTGTTACGGACCGAAACCGCGCGCTCGCCGGCGGCCGACCGGGAACACTCCCCGATCTCCGCCGGACGCGAGCTGCCGGCGTGGTAGCGCCTTGACGGGATGATCGACGATCCCTAGGTTGGCTGGGCTGCATGCGCTGCCTTCGCCGATTCGCCGTGGTGTGCGCGCTGTCAACCGGGGCGACGGGCTGCGGCGTCGTGCAACAGGGGTTGCCGGTCGACGAGGTCGATGCGGCCCGGCCTCTCGACGCCGCCTCTGCCGACGGCCCGGTCGTGCGCGACAGCGGCCCGCGCGCGGTGGACCTGGCGACGGCGCGCGATCTGCCGGCGGCGTCGCCGGACTACGGCTTGCCCGCCGGCCCGCTCGGGGCGACCTGCCAGTCGGATCGGGAGTGCGCCACCGGGTTCTGCGTGGATGGCGTCTGCTGCCAGTCCGCCTGCGCGGGGGTGTGCGAGGCCTGCGACCTGGCGGGCCGCGCGGGCAGCTGCCTGCCGGTGACCGGCGCGCCCCACGGCTCCCGGCCTGTCTGTCTCGGCGGCAGCACCGCCTGCGCCGGCAGCTGCGACGGCCAGATGCGCACCGTCTGCCGCTACCCCGCCGGCGAGACCGAGTGCGCGCCCGCCCGCTGCACCGAGGGCGTCGCCAGCGCCCGC
Source organism: Myxococcota bacterium (assembly GCA_046734815.1). Taxonomy (GTDB): domain Bacteria; phylum Myxococcota_A; class Polyangia; order Fen-1088; family Fen-1088; genus CAVYGB01. Next base: position 11,180 of record JBKPRZ010000573.1, read on the forward strand.
TCAGTCTGCTCGGGGACCGGCGTGTGCCTGCCTCCGACCATGGTCAGCTGCGCGCCCTTCACCTGCAGCGGCGACATCTGCGCGGGCGGCTGCAGCGCCAGCAGCCCCTGCGCGCCCGGCAACTTCTGTCAGGGCGGCCGCTGCGTCCCGCTGGGCGAGGCGGGGGCGGTGTGCGGCGGGCCCACCGAGTGCCGCTCGGGGTTCTGCGCCAACGGCCGCTGCTGCAACCGCGCCTGCAACGGCCCGTGCGAGTCGTGCGATCTGGGCGGCCGGCGCGGCACCTGCGGCACCATCCCGCTGACCGACGTGGACAACTGCGGCGCCTGCGGGGTCAAGTGTCCGGGCACCCGCTGCCTGCAGGGCAGCTGCGAGCGGATCGAGCTCGAGTTCTCGTTCATCGGCGTGGTGCCCGGCAAGACCTGCCTGTCGCTGAACGAGCCCAGCGATCCCCACTTCTGGGCCGACAACTACCTGTGCACCCCGCGCGACTTCGGACTGGCCTGGTCCACCGCCGGCCCGATCCCCGGCCTGGTGTGCACGCAGATCATCGAGCCGTCGGACCCGGACACCTGGTCGGACAACTACCTGTGCGCGCCGGTGGATTACGGGCTGCGGTGGTCGTATGCCGGCCCGATCCCCGACATGCGCTGCACGCAGGTGAACGAGCCGTCAGATCCGGACTTCTGGAGCGACAACTACCTCTGCGCCCCGCCCTGAGCGATCAGCTGGCCGGCTGGGGCCGCATCGTCGGCGTCAGGCGGTGCGCCCGCCGGCGCAGCCGGAAGCCCAGCGCCATGAACATGATGCCGGTGATGAAGGCGTATACGCCGACCCACAGGATCAGCACCACCGCTCCCGCACGCGGGTTGACGAACATCAACACGCCCAGCGCGACCGAGAGGATCCCGTTCAGCGCCAGCAGCCATTCACCCTTGATCTCCTCCCGCAGGCGCACCGCCGCCACGATGGCGGCCACCCCGGTGATGATCGCCCAGCTGGCGATCACCAGGACCAGGGCCAGCGCGCTGATGCCCGGCCACAGCAAGGTCACGACGCCCGCGGCGATGCCGATGATGCCCTCGAAGATGAAGGCCCCCCACCGGCGCCGGCCGGGCGGCGTGCGCACGAAGCCGACGACGTTGAACAGGCCTTCGACCAGCGCGAAGGCCCCGAACAGGATCACCACCGCCAGGATGCTGGCGATGGGGGCGACCACCGTCAAAACCCCGAACACGATGCCCAGCACACCGCGCATCACGAGGATCCACCAGTGATCGGCCAGGTTGCTCTGCATGGCCACGTTGCTCCGCATGACTGCCGCTCCTTCCTAGGGCAATCTGCGCCGCCGCCCAGGCCGCAGAACGAAGTCCATCGTGCGACCGACGGGATTCGATTGACCTGCGCCTGCGCAGCGTGTAACTCGACCGGGCCCTGACGGTACGCACACGCAACTTTGGTCGGGCGCCTTGGCCTGCTGTCGGGTGCTGGCTGCACGCGAGAAGGCCGGCGCTGGTGCTGGTGGTGCTGGGCTTCCGCCTGCGCTGAGGGCTGCCGGCGGGGAACTTCCCCGAGGCGGATGTTGTCTGCACATCCCGAGATGGGAGAACGTGTGTCCGCGACATCCGGCATCCGCGGCGCGCGTGTGAGGGCGGTCGGAGGCCCCCTGGCCCGCTGTGTGCTTCACTGCGGTGCTCGATGAGCACCTGGCTGATTGCCCTCCTTCTGGCGGCCGACCCCACGGCGGGGGCGCGCCGTCCGCCCGTGCGCGCGGCGTTGACCACGGCGCCCCCGGTGATCGACGGGCACATCGACGAGGCGGTCTGGCGGAACGCCGAGTTGCTCACCGACTTCGTGCAGGCGGCGCCGTCGGAGGGCAGCCGCGCGACCGAGCAGACCGAGGTGCGCGTGCTGTACGACCGCAAGGCGGTCTATTTCGCGTTCCGCTGCCACGATTCGCAGGCCGGCCAGCTGCGGCCGCGGCTGGCCCGGCGGGACGGCATCTCGATGACCGACTGGGTGGGGGTCGCGCTGGACACGGCCCACGACCGGCGCAACGCCTTCATATTCCTGTTGACCTCCGCGGGCACGCTGGTCGACGGCACCTTGAGCGAGGGACAGGGGGACACGCGCTTCGAGTGGGACGGGCTGTGGGAGGGGCGGACCAGCGTCGACGGCGAGGGCTGGTCGGCGGAGATGGCCATCCCCTACTCCACCCTGCGCTTCCCGCGCGCCCCCACCCAGCGCTGGGGTCTGTTCGTCCGGCGGATGCTCGCCCGTCGCGGCGAGCTGTCCGACTGGAGCCTGGTCAGCAACACCGACACCAGCGTGATCGGCCGCTTCCCCGATCTGGTCGGCATGGACGGGGTCGAGCCGGGGCTGTCGCTGCAGGTGGTGCCGTCGCTGACCGGGCGCACGCGCCTGTCGTTCGCCGAGGACGCGCTGACGCCGCGCGATCGCTGGGGGGTGGATGCCGGCGTCGACGTGAAGTACGGCCTGACCGGCACCTTGACCCTGGACGCGACCTTCAACCCGGACTTCGGCCAGGTGGAGGTGGATCCGGCGGTGCTGAACCTGACCGCCTACGAGACGTTCTTTCCCGAGAAGCGCCACTTCTTCCTGGAGGGTGCCGAGCTGTTCGAGGTCTCGCACGCGCCCTGGCGCAACGGCCTTTCCTTCGTGTACACGCGGCGGATCGGAGCGCCGCCGCCCCAGCCCGATCCCGCCCACGGCGGTGCGGTGGTGACCCTGGACCCGACCACCCGGATCGTGGGGGCGGCCAAGCTGACCGGCAACCTGCGGCCGGGAACCGCGGTCGGGCTGCTGAGCGCGCAGGTGGCCGGGGCGACGGCGCTGGAACGGGTGGACACCCCCGACGGACCGGCAACCTTCCGGCTGCGGGCCAGCCCGCCCGCCACCTACAGCGCCGCGCGCGTGCGGCAGCGGCTGGGCGCTCACACCACCGTGGGCGGGACCGTCACCTCGGTCATCCGCCACGGCGGCGATCCGAACGCGCACGTGGTGGCGGCGGACTTCGACGTGCGCGGCCAGGGGCCCTACACCGCCACCGGCTTTGCCAGCATCAGCGCCACCGCCGCCTGCGATCCGGCCCGCACCTCCAGCTTCCGGCCGGGCGACCGCTGCGATCGGCTGGGCGGCTGGCTGATGGCGGGAAAGACCGGCGGCACCTTGCAGCTGTTCGGCGCGTTCGAATACACCGGGGCGCAGTTCGACATCAACGACCTCGGGTTCATGTCGCACCTGCTGGGCAACCAGGAGCTGGCGACGTCGGTGGTGTCCAGCTGGCGGCGCACGCAGCCGCTGGGGCCGCTGGCCGAGCTGGGCATGGAGCTGGTCTGGGCGGCGGCGTGGGACCCGGCAGCGGCGATGCCCGGCGTGTCCAACCCGCTGACCGCGAACTTCGCCTTTTGGGACGGCTGGACACGCCTTGCCCGGGGCAACTGGCGGCTGAGCGGGATGCTCAGCCACCAGCTGGCCAGCGCGTTCGACGACGCGGAGACGCGCGGCAACCGCAACGTGCGCCTGCTGTGGCGCCCGACGGTGGACGAGGCGAACGCGCAGCTGGCCAGCGACTCGTCGCGGGCGCTGTCCTTCGCTGCGCGCGCCTCCCTGAAGACCGACGGGGTGGATCGCACGCGCTCGTTCGGGCTCGACACCAACCTCGACCTGCAGCGGCTGCAGCTGGGACTGGGCGGGACCTTGCTGCGCACACGCAATCACCTGCGGCGGATCGGCGAGACGGCGGACGAGTTCCCGCTGGTGGCGCGGCTGGATCTGGACCAGGTGGACGCTTATTTGCGGGCCTCGGGCACCCTCACCCGGGACTTCACCGTGCAGCTTTACACCCAGCTGCTGCGCGCGTCCGAGCGATACGCGGGCCAGGGGGCGCTGCGCGGCCCGCGCACGGTGGTCTCCTGCGAGGCCGACCCGGCCTGCGGGCCCGACGGCGCTGCTGGCGCCAGAGACGGCACCTTCACCTCGCTGCTGTTCAATGCCGTGCTCCGCTGGGAGTACCGGCCGGGATCCACGCTGTTCCTGGTCTACACCCACGACCACCGCATCTCGGCCGACGGCGCGCGTTTCGGGCTGGGCTCGGTGCCCGACGTGCTGGCGTCGACGGCGGCGGACAACGCCCTGGTGCTCAAGCTGACCTACCTGTGGGCGATCTGAGCAGCGAGGCGCCCTCAGGCGTGACTGTCGTCGTGTCGTCGGGCGCTGTCGCCGGGCGGCGCCTCGACGGGTGCGGACCGCTCGCGTAAGCTGGATCCGGTGCGGGTGGTGGACAGCTGGCGTGAGCTGGATCCGGTGCGGGTGATGCTTCGCTGGGGCATCGGCAGCCTGGCGGTGCTGGGT
>JBKPRZ010000574.1:0-9859 GCA_046734815.1 Myxococcota bacterium
GGGTGATCAACAAGGCATAGAAGAGCAGGCGGGCCCGGTCGGTCATGTATTCCTTTTGCATCGAGGCGGGACTCTTGTTCGTCCGGATGGGGGAAAATCCCAGAGGTGGAGACGTTCGTCAACGGTTGGGTCAAGTCGGACGGGACGCAGATCCGGAAGATCTCTTGCTGGCTCCGCTACCCCTGGCGGGGTTTCGCAGGCGGTCACCGCGAAGGGAGGGTCTCATCGATGCCCGTGGATTACACAGTCATCTTCTCGACGGCGCAGTGGTTCGGGGACCGTGACGTGTCGAACGAGCCGGGGTTGGACCAGACAGCGACGTACGTCGGTCTCGAGAAGACGTACCTGTTCGAACTTCCCGGGGTGAAGTCGAACGAGCCTGCGATCCTTCCCCTGTCGACGATCCTGGCTCCACGTCACGGATGCGGCGATTGGAGTCGCAGGGGGTAGCAATACGCGACGGCCTGGCCATTGAGCAGGTACGGTCGATGGCGCCAGCGCCCGACCGTGGAGACGAGTGCGCCCCCGTCGGCCGGGTCGAGTGTGCCCGCCACGGCGCCATCCGCGTCGCCCTCGGCCCGTATGAATGACGCTTGCTCGACGCTGCCTTCCGGAGTGACGCAAACCTTGAGCATGGTCCAGAATCGCCTCCTGCTCAGCGGCTGGAGAGCGAGAGACGCGCCCTGCGTGATTCGCAGGTTCAAGCCGATGTCCGGAGCCACCATCACCAGTCGCCGCTCGCCGGGCGTCCCCGACGAGGGATTCTTGACCGAATGGCCCACAAGAGGAGCAGCCTCGAGTCGGTAGAACGGGACCGCCGTGATGTCGATCGCCACCCGATCGCGCAGAGTCCCGACGCCACCGTGATCTTGCAGAACCACCCGTGCGCCGCCCGCGACCGCGCCCGCGTCGAGGAGGGCACGGGGCAGCACCAGCGTCTTTCGCACGTCTACACGCACGGGATCCTGGGGCGTGCCACCGGCGGAGGTTCTGCCGTACGAAGACCACCATCTCGGGTTGCGAAAGAAGCTCGTCACGCTGATGAGGACGTCGGAGTAGAGCGCGTCGAACTCCTTGGCATTTTCCCGGAGAAAGTTGGCATAGTCATCCAGCGTGTTCTGCTTGCTCAGGACCAGTCGTCTGCTGATTCGACGCTGGATGGTGTTGGACTTGTAAAGAGCGAAGTCCACGCCGCTGTGTTTGTGTAGAAGCGTCAGAACTCGGCGACGTAGGATGGCGGACGATCCGGAAGAGCTCTCTGGCGATGTCCGCCGGTGAGAGGAGCAGATCCACGCAGCCGGCCGCGACGGCACTGCGGGGCATCGAGTCGTGCTTGGCGGATTGATCCTGGGCGAAGGTGATGCCTCCTTCGGCCTTGATGGCCTCGAGGCCCTGAGCGCCGTCGTTGGCCGTCCCCGCCGACGCTTCCGCAATTCTTGCCGTCCGACTCCGGGGACAGCTTCACTGTCGCCCGACCCTATATCCTCCCTGAACGCCGCAACAGTCAGAAATGAAAGCGCCAAACCGGTCGCGGCACCACCGCTCACCTCAGATCGGGGGCGAAGCCAACCAGAGACCATCGTCGGGCGGGGGAGCGCCAGACTTCCACGGGGGAGCCTGCCGGATGTGTTCGCGGGAGAGCGCCACGTGCACGTCGTGGTGTTGCCAGTCGAAATCTTCGACCGATGCGGGCTGGAGCAATACCTTCTTGCTCGGCAGCCAGTTACGCGGATCCACGACGAGGTAGCGGATGGTCCAGTCGCGATCATCGACCAGCAGGTCCTCGAGGTGCCCGACCTGGCCGTCGGTCCCGTGGATCCGGTAGCCGATGAGCTCGAGGAAGCTGCGGAGGTGCGGGTCCCAGCGCTCGTCTTGACTGCTCTCCAGGCGCCGTCCCGAAGCAGCGGCTGCGCTGCGAAAGTAAGGCCAGCCGTAGTAGGCGATGTACTCCTCGGCCTTCTGCTGCGAGACCGGCTTGGCGAAGTCGACCGCAGGACTGCCCTCCACCTGCGAACGCGTCAGCTCGAGCTCGAGCCGGTGGGCGTCGGGATCGAACCGGACCACCGCCTCAGGCGCAATGAGTACGTCGCGTCCCATGAAACGAGACGTGCCAACGATGAAATACCGCACGACCCACCGCTCGTCGTCGAAATACACGTCGCGCAAGCTGCCCAGATCGGCGTCTCGCACAGCGACCCGGGTTTTCCGGATGCCCAGGCTGATCAGCATCGTCCGATCCTCCCTCTCCCTCTCCTAAGATGGGGGCATTCACGACGGATGCGCCGAAAGAGATCGAAGATGAGGATGAAAAGTCGGCTAGCCCTATCAATCCAGAGGGCGACCGACCGTGACCTGGTGGCGCACTTCGAGGGTCGTGCCGCGGCGGGTGAAGCCGAGGATCTCCTCCTGTCGTGTTTTGTGCCCGGATTCCGGTCTCCCTGTTGAGCGGGCTCGATGTTCGCGAGCAGCGGACTGCGAGCGCTCGAAGAAGGAGACAGGAACATGACGACCTCGACGAATCCTCTGACAAATACCTTGCGCCGGGCGGGAAGGACCGCCTTCGCGCTGGGGCTGGCTTCGGTCAGCCTGTTCCCGCTCGGCTGCGGTCGGATCAGCGGTCAGATGCGGTCCGATCCACCGTTGCTGGCCTCCGCCCCCGCAGGCCCGGACGTGGCCGTCGGGAGGGCGATCTTCGCCCACCCGCCGGGTGCTCCATCCAGAGGCCGGTACCAGCTGCCGCAAGACCTCGCGGAGCGGACGATGTTCATGCAAGCCATGCGGGTGCAGATCGTCCAGAAGACCCACCGCTTGAGCGATGGCCGGTACCATCATGCTCGACCGGGCCTGACGCGTCAGATGCTGGCCATGGGCCTGCGATCGGACGAGGTCGACTTCATCCTGACGGACGTCGACGGGTCTCGTACCCGCCGAGCACGGTGAAGCGCTAAGGGGGAGGCAGCTCGACGAGGACGATGTCCGAGTGCTCACGCACGCGTTCGAACACGATGCGCTCGCCATCGGGCGATACATCGAAGCGGCTGAGCGACTCCCCCGGACGCAGCGTCGTCAACGGGCGCCGGCGCCCGGTCAGCAGGTCGAACCGCCAGAAATCCTGGCGCCGGAAGCCCCCCAGCTTCACCACCAGCTCCTTGCTGTGGGGAAGGAACCGGTAGCTGTCCCCGACGCGATCGACGGATAGCGCCGCCAGCGGATGCGATCGCCCGTCGGGCGTGACCGCCTTCAACGGCACGCTTCTCGCGCGCGGGATGCCGGAATACAGAATGAAGCTGCCGTCGGGAGACCAGACCGGATTGGAGGAGAAGTCATCCACCAGACGGACCGGCGCAGCACCCTGTACCGGTATCTTGAAAACACGAACGCCCGGCCCCTCCTTGGCGGCCACCGCGATCCAGCGGCCGTCCGGGGACCAGGAGGGGGCGCCTCGGACATCGAGCGACGGGGCCAGGGCCTGCGCGCCCGTACCTTCGTCGCCGGCGCAATACAGGGTGGATCGGCTCTGCCGGCGTACCGGAAAGCAGACCCTCCTGCCGTCCGGCGAAACCGCGGCCGCGCCCAGCACCGCTCCCTGGCTGGATTTCCATACCTCGCTGGCCTCCCCACCCGTCAGGCGCCAGAGACCATCCGCGCCGCCCCGGGAAGCCAGGTAGAAGAGCGACGAGTCGGGGCTGAAACGGGGAGCGGCCGCCCGTGCGGTGGGCAGCCCGACGGGCCGGACATCCTGCTCGTCGGCAACCCGGTCGGTGATCGCTACCGTCCACAGTTGCACACTGGGGTTCGACACGGTGGCCACCAGACGACGGGGACGGCCGGGCATCTGGGCGCTGGCCGCCAGCGACAGGTAGTGCTCCACCGCCGTGCTGACTCGATGAGGGCGGCGGTCGTGCAGCTCCATCATGTACAACCAGGGCCCGCTGCCGTCCTCGGCCGTGGCGGTGTAAAAGAGGCTGCGGTCGTCGAGCAGCACGGGATAAGCCACCCTCGAATCGTGGGTGGTGATCCGCTCCGCCGCGCCGCCACTCGATGGGATCCGCCAGATGTCCATCCCGTCGGGTGGAATCCCCTGGGAAAAGTAGAGAAAACGGCCGTCCGGTGACCAGCTGAGGTGATGGCAATGCACCCCGGGCGGGGCGATGAAAACCCGTCGCGCGTTGCCCCCTTCGCTGTCGGCGACGTGGATGGGATCTCCGGGAGTGTTCTCGTGGTACGCCACCTTTGCCCCGTCGGGAGACCAGGCCGCCATCACCGCGGAACTCAGGAAGGGCCGGAACGCACCACCCAGCGTGGCCACCATCGACACCCGAGCCGGCGCGGTCACGTCGGCCAGGGTGACGTCGGCCACCCGGATCCATACGTGGGAGGCATCGGCCGAAAATCCGATGTTGCGAACGTCTTCATTGAAGAGCTCCGGAAAGCGTCCGCCCGTCAAGTTCAGGAACTGCCCGCTTCCCACCTGGGTGACAAAAGCGTCGAACACGCCCTCGCGGTCAGCCAGGAACGCCACGAAGTCGCCGTTGGGCGACAGCGCCGCATCCACCTCCGAGCCGGCGAAGTCCGTGAGTCGCTCGATGCGCGCGGCACCCCAGCGCTCCCGCCACGCCCCTTCCGGCCCGGAGCGCCGCTGATATGCCGAGACGGCCAGGACGACCAAGACGACCAAGACGGCCAAGACGGCCAAGCTCAACACTGCAGCAGCGACGCCGGGCGCCCTCGCCAATGGCCACGGCCAGCGCGATCGCCGGGCCGAGTCGGGAGGACCAGGCCCCGCTGTGACCAGCTCCTCCAGGCGTCGCAGCAGCTCATCGGTGTGTTGCCAGCGGTCGCAGGGCCGTTTCTCCAGGCACTTCATCACCAGGTCAGCCAGGGGCCGAGGCACGCCGGACCGGTAGGTCGTCGGCGGTGCGGGCGCCCTGGTCAGATGACCGGTGATGAGGTCTTGACGGTCTTTCCCTTCGAAGGGTGGACGTCCCGTCAGGAGCTCGTAGGCGAGCACGCCCAGCGAGTAGATGTCCGCCCGATGATCGACCCCGGGATCGCCGGTTATCTGCTCCGGCGCCATGTACACCGGTGTGCCGAGGGTAACGCCGGCCCCGGTGAGGCTGGTGCCGGCGGCGTCGGTAGCCGCCTTGGCCACCCCGAAATCCGTGACCATCGCGTGCCGTCCCGACAGCAGGACGTTGTCCGGCTTGATGTCTCGATGAACGATGCCGCGCTGGTGCGCGTGGGTGAGGGCGTCGCACACGTCGCGCACGATGAACAAGACGTCTTCGATGGCAAGCGGGCCGTCGCGCGCCAGGCGGTCTCGCAGCGACGATCCGCTTTCGTATGGCATCACGTAATACAGGCGACGGTGCGCCTGGCCGGAGTCGTAGAGGGGTACGATGTGGGGGTGCTGGAGCTGCGCCACGATCTCGATCTCGCGCAGGAATCGGTCAGCTCCGACCGCCGACGCGATCGTAGGATGCAGCACCTTGATGGCGACATCCCGGGCGTGTTTCAGATCGTGTGCCAGGTACACGGTCGCCATCCCGCCGCGTCCCAGCTCACTGATCAGCCGATAACGGTGCCCCAGCTCCTCGGGAAAAGCCGGGATGTTGTCGTCGTCGAACAGACCGACGAAGCGCTCTGCTGCCGGCTGGCGGAGGAGCTGCGGCTCGCGTTCGCACTCCGCCAGAAGACTCTCCAGCTCCCGCTGTCGGGTCGGATCGGCCGCGCTCAGCTTCGCGATCAGCGCCGCTCGGCGGTCCGGGGGCGCGTCGAGCAGGACGTCGATCAGCGCCGCCAGGTCGGACCAGCTCTGGGGTGAAGGGGTACCGGCCACGGCGTCCGCCGATGCGATTCAGGACTCCAGTGCGCGCCGGAGCAGCACGCGCGCCTTGACCCAGTCGCGTTGCACGGTGCGGATGGTGAGGCCCAGCGTCTCGGCGGTCTCTTCCTCGGTGAGCCCGCCAAAGAAGCGGCACTCCACCACCTGGGCCAGCCGCGGCTCGAAGCCCGCCAGCCGGTCCAGGGCGTCGTTGAGCTGCAGCAACAGCTCGGGGTCGTCATCCCGGCTCACGGCCTGGTCCTCCAGGGTGACTCGTCGGAGCACGCCACCTCGCTTGAGCGCGCTCAGCTCTCGCGCGCGGTCGACCAGCAGGTGGCGCATGACCATCGACGCCACGGCCAGGAAGTGAGCGCGGTCGTGCCATCCAGCCAATGGCGAGCGGCCGGCGAGCTTGACGTATGCCTCATGCACCAGCGCGGTGGTCGATAGCGTGGCACCGCGCGCCATGAGCCGGCGGTGGGCGATGGCGCGGAGCTCGTCGTAGGCGAGCGCGACGATCTGGTCGATCGGCCGCCGCACGCCGCTCGCTGGCGTCGTCAGATGGTCTGCGGTGGTGGAAGAAGCCATGTGCGCTCGAAGAGGCGCCGGAAGCAACAAACACGATGTCGTGTCCCGGGGCGACTTCCCGTCAGTCCAAACGGGCAGAAGCGGTCCTCTTCCCTGGTGGCTTCCACTATGCGGCCTGACGGGAGGGCCTGCCCGATGGTTTCTCAGCGCTTACTTGGAGGCCGTCATGTCGGTACTCCCCAGTAAATACGTCGGCGCGCACGTGTTCGACACTTCCTTGGTTGCTTCGCAGAAGTACCTGCGCTTCTCCGGCTCGCATTCCCCGACCGAAGCTCGGCCTGGCAGCGCGATGTCGTGTTTCCGGCTCGGCTCCCGTTATCCCTGGTGCAACTCAACCTGCCAGGAGAAACGACATGTTCTCAAGAACACGAATTGTCTTGTCCGCGTCCGCTCTCATCGCAAATTGGGCAGCGGCCTGCGGCGACGGTTCCCCTGGAACGCCAGCCGGCACTGTTCCGGAGCCAGTCAGGGCCAGTGCCAGCGTGCAGTGGAACGATCGTGCTGTTTCCCTCACGGTGGCGCGACCTCCGACTGCCAATGGTCAGGCGGCGGTGAGCCGCACCTTCACGTACCTCTCACTTGCGCAGTACCGAGCCGTCATGGCGGTACAAGCCACCGGCCGAGGCTCCCGACCGGCTTCTGTTTCCGCAGCGGTGGGCGGAGCCTCGGTGGCGGTTTTGAATGGCCTCTTCCCGCTCGATGTTGCTTCCAACGAAGGGCTGCTCCAGGGTGACCTTGCCGCCCACTCGTCACCCGGCGAATCACCTGAAGAGATCGCGGAGGCCGAGTCGATGGGGCGCGGAATCGGGGCCGCGGTGCTGACCCAGGCGGGACAGGACAACTATCTGGTCCTCGGTACCGACGGACCACCTGTCGGTCCGGGAATGTGGACGTCGTCGATGGCCGCGATCGTACGCTCGCTTCACGGTGCGCGCCCGTTCTTCCTGACATCCGCCCATCAGCTACGAGCGCCACCTCCGCCAGAGTTCGGCTCGCCCGCGTTTGTCACCGCCTTGACCGAGGTACGTCAGATCTCGGATTCGCGCACGCCTGATCAGCTCCGGATTGCACAGTTCTGGAATGTGACGAGTGGCCCGTTTACCGTCGGGTCGCTCAATGTCATCGCCGTCGGTCTGATTCGGGAAAACGGCAGCACCGAGCAGGAGTCCACACGGATCCTCGCCTTCGCCAACGCGGCCATGTTCGACGCGGCGATCGCGTGCTGGGACACCAAGTTCACGTACTGGGTCCTGCGGCCGTCGCAGGCGGATCCGATGGTCACGATGCCGATCGGTCTACCGAACCACCCCTCGTACCCGTCTGGACACTCATGCCTGACAGCGTCGATGATGGCGGTGCTGAGCGACGCATTTCCCAAGGAACGGGCGCGACTGGAGGCGATGGTCGAGGAAGCCGGGCTGTCGCGTGTCTATGGCGGCATTCATTACCGCTTCGACATCGATGCCGGACGGACCATGGGTCGCGCGGCTGCTGACCTCGCGCTCAAGGGCAGCCTCACCTTGTAGGGCTCCACCTGCCCTGGTCCTGTCGTCGGGGGCTGCCCACCGACGGCGTGCCCACGACAGTGTTGCCGTCCCCTGCTCCTTCGAGGTAGAGGGAGCCAGTCGGGTTGTTTCTTTCGCTTCCGTGTCGCAGTCCCCGCACTCGAGATCGACAGGAGGTCACCATGAAACGTCCCTGGGTTGCCCCGGCTCGGCTCCCCCTCTCTAGGGCGCGGTGATCGGAAACGATGGCGCGCCCGTTTCCGGCGCCGCCGTCACCGCCAGCAAGACCGGAACCAGCGGCAGCGCCGTCACCGACGATAGCGGCCACTACGCGTTGGAGCTGCCCGTGGGGAGCTACATGGTCACCGCCACCGCCTTCGGCTTCAACGCGCAGACGTTCACCGGCGTGATGGTCACCGCCGGCCACCCCACCACCCGCGATTTCGTACTGGTCCCCATCCCCAGGCACCGGGTGTCGGGAACCGTGCGCAGCGGTGGCCAACCCCTCGCCGGCGCCACGGTGACGATTGCCAACACGCCCCTGCCTCCCGCCCACACCGACACCGCCGGGCAATACGTCATCGACGGCGTCCCCGAGGGCACCTACCAGGTCGTGGCCACCGCCGGCTGCTTTGACGATGCGACTGCGAACCTGACCGTCGACGGCGACGAGGTCCTCGACTTCTCCTGACGAAGAAGGTCGATTCCTTCGGGTACTCGTGCGCGCCGGCGCCATTCGCGTACGTCTCCGCCAACACGATCTTGCCCCTGGTCGGCGACGCGACATTCACGACCGTGACCTTGCCGTTCTCCTTCACGCTCTACGGCCAGACGTACACCACTGCGTTCGTGGGCAGCGACGGCTTCGTCAGCTTCCTCGATCCGCAACAGTTCCCGCTCGACAACGCCCCGGTGCTCCCCGATCCCGCCACCCCCAACGCCGCCATCTACCCGTACTGGGACGACCTCATCGTCGATGCCGTCGCCAGCGTCCGCACCGAGGTGGTTGGCAACGGCGCCAACCGACGGTTCGTGATCGAGTGGCGGAACGTCACCACGTTCATCGATCCGTCGACACGGCTGAGCTTCGAGGTGGTGCTGTTCAAGAACGGCAACATCCTCACCCAGTACCTGGCGCCGAGCGCGCAAGGTGCGAACGCCCCCATCGGCCTGGAGAACGAGACCGGGACGGTGGCCTTCGTCTACTCGAACAACACCCCCTCGGTGGACGCCGGCACAGCCATCCTGATCACCCGCCCGTGACCGAGATTGCCGGTGCCCGCCCCGACCGGCGCGGAGCAGCCAGCATCGCGCGCGTGAGCCGGTTATTCGAAGCACTTGGCGGCCGAGGGGCCGCCGCAGTTGATCGTGGGGTCGTGGCGGTGAGCCGCGGGGACAGGCCCTGGCCCAGCGGCCGTCGGGATCCGGGTGATGATTTCGCGATCAGGCAAATGTCCACGCAGATGCCCAGGGCCATTTCCGCTCCGATGAGGGGGGCCGGGGGGGAGTGATTTCAAACTGATGAAGAGCGGTCTGGTAAGATCCTCGTCATGGTCGCAATCGCGCGGACCGCTGTGAGTCTGGTGGGGCTGGCCGTGTTCCTGTCCAATCCGGCGGCCTGCGAGCCCGGGGACGATTTTCAATACGGTGAGAAGGAGCTGAAGTCGGCGGTCGAGGGCACCTGGAACGTATCGATCGAGCCGGCGCGCGGAGGGCTGATCCTCTTCACGGTCCGGCTGGAGCAGGCCTCGGCCGTCGCGGCGAGCGCGGGGGCGGGTCTCGCATTTCCGGCCGGCGCGGGGGCCTGCACCAACCGCACGCTGGTCAAGAGCGCGGGAGCCTGCGTGTCGATCACGGAAATGCCTCTCACCGGCGAGGTCACCGAGGGTGATGCCCAGATCAGGGGCCAGCCCGTCACCGGCCAGTTGTTCGTCCCCAGCCT
>JBKPRZ010000575.1:0-4297 GCA_046734815.1 Myxococcota bacterium
GCCCTGCCCGCCCCCGCCGGCGGCAGGGGGATGGCTGCCATTGCTTCCGCTCGAGCAACCGAAAATCAGAAGGATCGCCGGCACCAGTCTGCGCATCGTCTTGCCTCCGGGCGGCGGCCATGATCCACACCCGGCGCGCGCCAGTCCAGCGACGATCAGCCCGCGCTGGCGCTGAAAACGTCCCCGCAGAGCGCTCAGAAGCTGGTGACGACCACCGACTGCGGGCGCTGGAGGGCCATTCCGTTCCCGGCCGCGGTCAGGGCTCCCGTTTCCGGGTTGATGGCGAACACCCGTACTGAGTTGCCGGTGGTCGTCACCGCGATGAGGTAGCGGCCATCCCGGGTCAACGTGGCGTCGTAGGGGCTGTTCAATCCATCCTGCATGGTGGACGCCTCGGTGAGGGCTCCGTCCGCGCCGACCCGGAAGGTGACGATGGCACTGCCCCCGCGGGCGATCTGGTACACGAACTGTCCGCCCGGGTGGACCAGCACGTGGGCGCCGTCGCGCCGGGCGGGCGTGTCCTTCGCAGCGGAGAGGACGCCGGTGGCGGCGTCATAGCTGTAGGTGGTGATCGCGTCGCGGGTCTCGTGGGTGACGTAGGCGAACTTGCCCGACGGGTTGAAGGCCATGTGGCGCGGGCGCTGAGGAGCCGGCACCGTCGCCGGCGTGTTGGCGGTCAGCCGGCCCGTGTTCACGTCGAACTTGAACTGGGCGACGAATTGCGCCTCGGCGCACGGAACGAACACGAAATTCCCCGATAGACCGTCGTCCAGGATCATGTGCGCGTTCGAGCCGGCGGCCTGGGGCTGGACCGGGGCGCCCAGGCTGCCGTCAGCCTGGATGGCCAGGGCGGCGACGCGACCGTCGTTGTAGTTGGAGGAGAGCAGCCACTTGCCGCTCTTGTGCACGGAGATGTGAGCGGGACCGCCGCCCCCGCTGGACTGGTCGTTGAGGCGGCCGAGCGCACCGCTGGTTTCGTTGATGGAGAACGCCACCACCCGGCCGTTCTCCACCTCGTTGTTCGCGTACAGGAAACGGCCGCTGGGGTGCAGGGCCAGGTAAGTGGGCGAGTTGCCGGCGGCGGTGCCCTGGGCGCGTCTGGTCAGGGCGCCGGTGGCGAGATCCAGGTCGAAGGTGGTGATCTGCGATCCCCCCTCGAACGAGCCGACGTAGACGAAGGCCCGTCCGGCGGACGCTGCCGCGTCCTTGCGGGCGGCGGCATCGGTCGCCGAGGCGGTGTCTCCGCCGTTGCTGCCCGCGTCCCGGCGGGGGGTCGAAGGGCCTGCGTCCGGCGCGCCGGCCGAGCCTCCGGCACCTGCCGAGCCAGCCTGGCCCCCGCCCGACCCGGCGACCGCGCCGCCAGTCCCGGACGGCGTTCCGCCGCCCCCGGTTCCGCCCCGTCCGCCGGCCCCTCCCGGGCCGGGAGAGCCGCCGGTGCCGGGAGGCGGGTTGCCGGTCATGGATCCGCTGGAGCAGCCGAGGGCCAGAAGGCACGCCAGGGTCAGGCGAGGAATCGTTTTCACGGCCGCCATGATCCACACCAGGGGGCCGCAAGTCCAGACATGCCTTACATGTAGGCGGGCGATGGCGCTGCGCAGGAGCGTCGGCACCCCTGTGCTAGCCTGCGGGCGTGTCGAGCGCGTTCGGGGTTCTGTTTCGCATCGCGACCTTCGGGGAGTCGCACGGGCCGGCTGTGGGGGTGGTGGTCGATGGCTGCCCGCCCCGGCTCCCGATCTCGGCGGAGGAGATCCAGGTCGAGCTCGACCGCCGGCGGCCGGGGCAGAGCCGCATCACCACCCAGCGCAAGGAGGCGGACCAGGTCGAGATCCTGTCGGGCGTGACCGACGGGCAGACCCAGGGGACGCCGATCGCGCTGCTGGTGCGCAATTCGGACCAGCGGTCGAGCGACTACGAGGAGATGCGGACCAAGTACCGCCCCTCGCACGCGGACTACACCTACCAGGCCAAGTTCGGCATCCGTGCCTGGGAGGGGGGCGGGCGGGCCAGCGCGCGCGAGACCATCGGCCGGGTGGCGGCGGGGGCCATCGCCCGCAAGCTGCTGGCCACCCTGGCCGGGGTCGAGATCGTCGCCTGGGTCCAGCGGGTAGCCAACCTGGAGGCGACCATCGACCCGGCGGCGGTCGCGCGCGCGGACGTCGAGGCCAACATCGTCCGCTGCCCCGATGCCGCCGTGGCCGAGCGGATGATTGCCCTCATCGACGGCGCCCGGAAGGACGGCGATTCGCTGGGCGGGGTGGTCGAGGCGGTGGCGCGCGGGGTGCCGCCGGGGCTGGGCGAGCCGGTGTTCGACAAGCTGGAGGCCGACCTGGGCAAGGCGATGCTCTCGTTGCCTGCCTGCAAGGGGTTCGAGAGCGGAAGCGGGTTCGCCGGCACCTACCTGCGGGGCTCCGAGCACAACGACCACTTCTATAGCGAGTCGTCACGCATCCGGACCCGCACCAACCGGTCGGGGGGGATCCAGGGCGGCATCTCCAACGGCGAGCCCATCCTGATCCGGGCCGCCTTCAAGCCGACCGCCACCATCCTGCGCGAACAGCCGACGGTGGACATGGACGGGCGCGAGACCACCCTCAAGCCGCGCGGCCGGCACGACCCCTGCGTCTTGCCCCGGGCGGTGCCGATGGTGGAGGCGATGATGGCCCTGGTGCTCGCTGATCATTATCTGCGCCAGCGCGGGCAGTGCGGGTCGGACTGGCCCGCCGGCCAGCCGCGCGGCTGAGGATCGCGCCTACTTGCGCAGCACCCGCACGGGGGCGCCCGCGGGGAGCTTCTCCGCCGTCTCTGGCACCACGATCAGCCCGTCGGCCTGGACGATGGTCGCGAGAGCGTTGGGGCCCGGCAGGGGGCAGGCCGACAGCTCCTCGCCGTCGGCGCGCAGGCGCACGCGCACGTAGTCCTCGCGGCCGGCCCGCGACGTCAGCTCCCGGTCCAGCCGGGCCGGCAACCAGGGCGTCGGCAGCCCGTCGGCCGTCTCGCCCTGCAGCCGGCGCAGGACCGGCTGGACCAGCACCTGGAAGATGGTCAGCGCCGCTGCGGGCACCCCGGGCAGTCCGAAGACGGTCCGGTCACCCCGCTGCGCGGCCAGGGTCGGGCGACCGGGGCGCACGTCGATGCCGTGAAAGAGCAGCCGGGCGCCCAGGCGGCCGATCGCCTCGGCGGTGAAGTCCTTGCTGCCCACCGATGATCCGCCCGAGACGATGATCACCTCGTGCTCCGCCAGCAGGAGGTCGAGGCGCCCGGCCAGCGCGGCCGCATCCTCGGGCGCGATTCCGGCGCGGGTGGCAAGGGCCCCGGTCGCCTCGACCGCTGCGGCCAGCGCGTGCTGGTTGACGTCGCGGACCTGACCCGGACCGGGGCGGTCGGAGACCGCGCGCAGCTCGGCGCCGGTCGACAGCACAGCCACGCGGAGGCGCCTGAACACGTCCAGGCGATCCATCCCGAAGGCGGCCAGCGCGGCCACCTCGCCTTCGCCGAGACGGCGTCCGGTGGGCAGCACCACGCTGCCGGCCGCGAGATCGTCTCCGACCGCGATCACGTTGCGCCCACTGTCGACGGAACGGAAGACCTGCACCTGGCCGTCGCTGGTCTCGGCGGTGTCTTCCACCATCACCACCGCGTCCGCTCCCGGCGGCAGGTGCGCGCCGGTGGAGACGGCGCAGGCTTCGCCGCAGCCGACCCTGACGCCGGCGGGCTCACCCATGGCCACCCGTCCGCCCAGCCGCAGGGTCACGGGCGCGGCGGGGATCGCCACCGCGACGTCGGCCGCGCGTACGGCGAAGCCGTCCATCGCCGAGCGCGGGAAGGCGGGAATCGGCTCGCTCGCGCGCAGCTCGCGCGCCAGCACCCGCCCGGCCGCCTGGGCCAGGGATACCTCCTCGACCGCCAGGGAGGTCCCCAGCTCCGCCAGCCGCCGCCGCGCTTCCGACGCCGAGATGCAGCTCAGGCCGGCCTTCACGGCGGCCTACACCGGCACGACCGGGCGCCGGCGCGGGTAGCCGGGATCGGTCTTGGTGACCAGCGTCGACAGGCGCCGGTCCAGCTCGCTGCGCAGGTCGTCGCCCGGCACCACCGCGTCGACGTGCAGGTTGGACGCCAGCTTCAGGATGTCGATGTCGTCCCGGTACTGGGCGCGCAGCTCCTCGACGTAGGCCTCGCGCTCGGGCTCCGGCTTGGCGGCGATCTTGTTGGCGAACACGGCGTTCACCGCCGCCTCGGCCCCCATCACCGCGATCATCGCCTGCGGCAGGGCGATGGTGGCATCGGCGTCGAAGGCCGG
>JBKPRZ010000576.1:0-14209 GCA_046734815.1 Myxococcota bacterium
CGGTAGCACCGGCGCGCCGGGCGCTCCCGCCGACGCGCCGGCGGCGCGTGCGGCCGAGCAGCGGGTGACCCTGCAGGCGCCCGGGGCGCGGTTCGTGCTGTCCAGCTGGGGCGGGGTGCTGCGCGAGGCCTACATGGAAGAGCCGCGCTTTCTGGCCAAGGCCCACGATCCGACCAGCGCGCGCCAGATAGTCAGCACCAAGGAGCCCGAGCTTCTGCCCCTGCGCACCACCTTCGCGAAGGATTTCCCCTCGCCCGAGGGAGGCAACTGGACGGTCGAGCAGCCGTCGGCCGACGTGGCGGTGTTCCGGACCGAGAACGCCCAGGTGGCGATGGAGAAGCGCTACAAGGTCGAGGGCGCCTACCGGCTGAGCCTGCAGGTGACGGTCGAGAACAAGGGCAGCGCCAACCTGTCGCCGGCGCTGGTGATGCACGTCTACGGGCGGCAGGACCCCAATCACAAGGGCGGCGGGTTCTGGGCGATCTCCGAAGCGAACATCACCAGCATGGTCTGCTTCGTCAACGACAAGTCCCACCGCTCGGCGGTCGAGCCGCTGCTGAAGGAGGCCAAGGAGTACAGCGGGCAGGTGCGCTGGGTGGCGGCGGACGAGAAGTACTTCGCCATCGCGGCGGTGCCGGCGGTGCCCGCCGAGCAGGATCCGCAGCGCGCGTGCAGCCAGCGGGCCATCGATTCGCTGACCGGTGAGACGACCTTGACCTTCGCCGCCCGGCCGCTGGCGGCGGGGGCCAAGACCAGCTACCCGTTCGTGGTCTTCATCGGGCCCAAATACATCGATCAGCTGCGCCAGGTGAAGGCGGCGGGCGCCGACGTCGAGCTCGACCGGGTGGTGGACGTGACCTTCGCGGTGCTGTCGCGGCCGCTGCTGTACCTGCTGAAGGTGTTCCACGGCTGGGTGGGCAACTGGGGTCTGGCGATCATCATGTTGACCCTGTTCGTGAAGCTTCTGACCTTCTACCCGACCCAGCGGGCGATGCTGTCGGGCAAGAAGATGCAGCGGCTGGCGCCCAAGATGCAGGCGCTGCGCAAGAAGTTCGAGAACGACCGGCAGCGGATGGGCGTCGAGACCATGAACCTGTACAAGGAGCACGGGGTCTCGCCGCTGGGCGGCTGCCTGCCGACCTTGATCACGATGCCGATCTGGATCGCGCTGTTCTCGACCCTGAACTACTCGGTCGAGCTGCACCGGGCGCCATTCTTCGGCTACATCCACGACCTGTCGGTCCGCGATCCGTACTTCATCACGCCGCTGCTGATGGGCAGCATCATGTTCCTGCAGATGCGCATGTCGCCGGCGGGAGCGGACCCGGCCCAGCAGAAGATGATGGCGGTGATGATGCCGGTGATGTTCACCGCCTTCTCGCTGTTCTTGCCGGCGGGGCTGGCGATCTACACGTTGACCAACTCGCTGCTGGCGATTGCTCACCAGCTGTTCGTCAATCATCTGGACAAGAAGATGTCGCAGGGACAGACCTGATGGGCGCGGCGGAGAACCTGGCGGCGCTGAGCGAGAAGGTGCGGGCCACGCGCGAGCGGCTGCAGGCCACCGCCGACCGGGCGGCGGCGCTGCAGCGGCGGCTGCGGGTCGATGCGCCGACCATCGTCTCGCTGGATCAGCTGAGCCAGCGGGCGGCGGCGGCGCTGGCGGCGCCCCGGGCAGCCGAACGCTTCGAGGGCGACGAGCTGGCCCAGTCCGACGCCTGGGAAATCAGCCTCATCAACGAAGAAGGCTGAGACAGACGGGGAAGAGGACGCGGCAGACCGCGTCCCCTCCCCCGGGCCCTCTCCCCGGATCCGGGCCAGGCGGATCGATCCTGGAAATTGGCGCGGGTCTTCGCCAGGCAAGCCTGGCTACGAACGCACAAAGTGATCGGTTGGATGATGCGTTCTGCGGGGTTGCTGACGGGGGCGGGGGGGAAGGCAGAAAGGGATCGGATGATGTGTTCTGGGGGTTGCTGATGGGGGGAGGTGGGGGGATTCTGAGGGGCGGATGAGGGTTCGGCAGCATGTCAATCCGCTGAAGTCGGATTTTTTTCGGATTGCGCCCGAGCGGGTGGGGGTGCCGGTGGGGGTGCCGGTGGAGGTGGAGCTGGGGTCGGCGGAGGCGTGGTTCTTGATGGACCGGGCCCGGCACGAGCCGTGTGGGTTTTATCTGGGGGTGGAGATACGGCGCGAGCTGGTGCAAAAGGCCCGGCAGGAGTGCGCGCGGGCGGGGCTTCACCAGGTGCACAACGTGTTCGCGAACATGTCGGTGGACCTGCCGCGGCTGTTGCCGACGGGGCGGGTGCGGCGGTTTTTCCTGAACTTCCCCGACCCCTGGTTCAAGCGGACGCAGCACAAGCGGCGGGTGCTGGCGCCGGGGCTGATCGACGACCTGGCGGCGTTGCTGGAGCCGGGGGGCGAGCTGCACGTGGCCACCGACATGTTCGAGCACGCGCTGGATGCGATGTTCTTGCTGGAGGTGGACGAGGGGCAGCGGTTCGAGAACCTGCGCGCGCCCTGGAGCTTCCTGCGCGAGAGCCCCTTTGCTGCCCGCTCGCGCCGCGAACGGCAGTGCGAGCGCGATGGGGTGCGGGTCTGGCGGCTGGCCTACCGGCGAAGGTGACGGCGACGTCCGGGACGACATCGGCGACGCCGCGGACGGGGGCTGACGCGTAGTCTCGACGGGCCGGGGCGATTGAGCTTTACAAGTCGGGCGCTGCGGCTGTCAGATCGGGCGGTCCGGGTCGCGTGCGCTGCGGGGGTGGTACAGGACGGTCCGGATCGTGTGGCCTGATCATGGCGCTGTCGACAACGCTGGCCAATGTGTGTGCTCCCGGGCGGCTGCTGGTCGCGCTGGTGTGCATGGGCGCGCTCGCGGGCTGCGGGAACGAGGCGATCAAGACGCGGCCGGTGGTGGCGGACGGCGGGGCGGACGGGCGGCCGGGCGTCTCGGGCGCGGACGGGCCGGACGCGGCTCCGCGGCAGCGGGCGGGAATCCCCTGCGAGTCGGCGGTGGACTGTCAGACCGGGTTCTGCGCCGACGGGGTCTGCTGCGACGTGGCCTGCACCGGGGCCTGCGTGGCCTGCGACCAGCCGGAACACCCGGGCCAGTGCGCGCCGCTGCCGTCGGGCAGCGAGGACCTGCACGGCGTCTGTCGCAAGGAGGCGGCAGACAGCTGCGGGCAGAGCGGGTTCTGCAACGGGCAGGGGGGCTGCGCGCTGTACGCGGCGGGCACGGTCTGCCGGGCGGCCAGTTGCGTGGACCGCGAGCGGTTCCTGCCCGCGGGGCTGTGCGACGGCGATGGCAGCTGCATGACCGGGACGCCGGTGACCTGCAGCCCCTCGACCTGCGACAAGGGGGTCTGCCTGTCGGCGTGCACCAGCGACGCCACCTGCGTGCCGCCGCAGACCTGCGTGGATGGCAGCTGCGGGCCCAAGGGGCTGGGGCAAGACTGCGCGCGCGGCGAGCAGTGTGGGTCCGGGTTCTGCGTGGACGGGGTCTGCTGCGACAAGGCCTGCGCGGGTCGCTGCTCGTTCTGCGCCAGCCCGGAGACGCGCGGGAAATGTACGGCGGTCAAGGCGGGGGTGCTGGACCCGCGGGCGGCGCGCGGGGAGAAGGACCCGGCGAAGATCTGCGCGGACGAGGGGGCGCCCAGCTGCGGGCAGAACGGGCGCTGCGACGGGGCGGGCGGGTGCCAGGACTACCGCGACGGCACGGTCTGCCGGGACGCCCGCTGCGACGGGACCAGCGCCACCGCGGCGGGGATGTGCCAGGGCGGCGGCTGCGCGGTGCCGGCGGCGACCGGCTGCTCGCCCTACCAGGGCTGCAGCGGCAACGTCTGCCGGTCCGGCTGCACCAGCGACGGCCAGTGCGCTTCGGGGTTCGTCTGTCGCAACGGCAAGTGTGGCAAGCGGCTGACCGGGGAGGTGTGCACGCGTGCCCCCGAGTGCGCCAGCGGCTTCTGCGCGCAGGGGCGCTGCTGCGGCTCGGCCTGCACCGCCAGCTGCAAGTCGTGTGCGGTGGCCGGGCAGGAGGGGACCTGCGCGAACGTGCCGGCGGGCGGAATGGACCCGACCGGCGGCTGTCCCGACGACGCCTGCTCGAACGCCTGTGACGGGGCGGGTGGCTGCCGGCGCGAGCCGTCCGGGACCATGTGTGGGCCCACCGGCTGCGGGCCCAGCATGAGCATCAGCATCCGCGTGTGCAACGGCGGCGGCGGGTGCGAGACCAAGACCATGACCGGCCCCGCCTGTGGCAAGTGCGGCGGCACCACCCTGTGCGACGGCAGCTGCAGCAAGCCGACGCCGCCCAACCTCGATCAGCCCTGCGGCCACTGCGGCGGCAAGGTGCTGTGCGACGGCAGCTGCAGCGTCAAGGACCCGCCCGGGTTCGGCGGCCCCTGTGGCAACGCCGGCACGGTGGACTGCACGGGCGGCTGCCGGGGGCCGCTGTTCCGGCTGTTCAACGGCGGGGTGGCGGACCACTTTTACACGATGTCGACGGGCGAGCGGGACACGGCCATCAACACCTTCGCGTACACGCCCGAGGGCACCGCCTGCCAGATGTACGAGGGAGAGGTGGCGGGGACCATCCCGCTTTACCGGCTGTTTCACAGCCCCACCGGCGATCACTTCTACACGGCCTCGGCGGCCGAGCGGGACAACGCGGTCTCGATGTTCGGCTACGTGATCGAGGGGACCACCGGGTTCGTGTTCGGCAGCCAGGCGCCCGGGACGGTGCCGCTGTACCGGCTGTACAGCGGTGCGGCCGGCGACCACTTTTACACGGTGTCGGCGGGCGAGCGCGACAGCGCCATCGCGACCTTCGGGTATGTGGACGAAGGGGTGGCGTGTTTCGTGTTCCCGCCGTAGGCGATCGAGGAGGGGCGGCCCCTCACCCCGCGGAGGCGCGCACGAGAGTCGGCTCAGAGTCGGCTCAGAGTCGGCTCAGATGGCGAGGGCTCAGAAGGCGAGGGAGATTTCCTCGAGCTCCTTGATGCGGTCGCGGACGGCGGCGGCTTTCTCGAACTCGAGGGCCTCGGCCAGGTCGAACATCTCTTTCTTGAGCTCCTGGATGAGGGCCGGGATCTGCTCGGGCGGCAGCGGCTTCTTGCCGCGCTTGCCGCTGGGGAGCTTGGCGGTGGTCAGGTCCAGGTAGTCGTCCTGAGCGCTGCCGGCCAGCTCGTGGATGGCCTTCTCGATGGTCTTGGGGGTGATGCCGTGTTCCTGGTTGTAGGCGATCTGCAGAGCGCGGCGGCGGCTGGTCTCGGAGATCGCCTTCTTCATCGAATCGGTCTCGCGGTCGGCGTACATGATCACCTTGCCGCGGATGTTGCGGGCGGCGCGGCCGATGGTCTGGATCAGCGAGCGCTCGGCGCGCAGAAAGCCTTCCTTGTCGGCGTCGAGGATGGCCACCAGCGACACCTCGGGCAGGTCCAGGCCCTCGCGCAGGAGGTTGATGCCCACCAGGACGTCGAACTCGCCCAGCCGCAGGTCGCGCAGGATGGCAATCCGTTCCAGGGTGTCGATGTCCGAGTGCAGGTAGCGCACCCGCACGCCCAGCTCGGCGTAATATTCGGTCAGGTCCTCGGCCATCCGCTTGGTCAAGGTGGTGACCAGGACGCGTTCGCCGGCCTTGGCCCGGTCGCGCACCTCGCCCAGCAGGTCGTCGACCTGGGAGGCGACCGGACGGATCTCGATCTCGGGGTCGAGCAGGCCGGTGGGGCGGATGACCTGCTCGACCACCACGCCCTGGGCCTGCTCGAGCTCGTAGTTGCCGGGGGTGGCCGAGACGTAGACCACCTGGGCGGCGCGCTCGCGCCATTCTTCGAAGCGCAGGGGGCGGTTGTCCAGGGCGGAGGGCAGGCGGAAGCCGAACTCGACCAGGGTCTCCTTGCGCGAGCGGTCGCCTTTGAACATCGCCGCGATCTGCGGGATGGTCTGGTGCGACTCGTCCACCATCATCATGTAGTCCTTGGGAAAGTAGTCGATCAGGGTGGGCGGGGGCTCGCCGGCGGCGCGGCCCGACAGGTGGCGCGAGTAGTTCTCGATGCCCTTGCAGCGGCCCATCTGCTCGAGCATCTCGAGGTCGTACAGGGTCCGCTGCTGCAGCCGCTGCTCCTCGACCAGCTTGTTCTGCATCTTCAGCTCGGTCAGGCGCTCGCGCAGCTCCTCCTTGATGCCGGTCATGGCCCGCACCAGCTCGGAGCGCGGGGTGACGTAGTGCGAGCCGGGGAAGATCGACACCTCGTCCACCTTGCGCAGCACCTTGCCGCGCAGCGGATCCACCTCGGCGATCGACTCGATCTCGTCGCCCCACCACTCGATGCGCATGGCCTTTTCCCGCTCGTAGGCCGGGAACACCTCGACCACGTCGCCGCGCACGCGGAAGGTGCCGCGGGAAAAGTCGACGTCGTTGCGCTCGTAGTGGATCTCGACCAGCCGGCGCAGCACCGCCTCGCGCCGCACCTCGACCCCGGCGGCCAGGTCCAGCTTCATGCTGAGGTAGGCCTCGGCGGCGCCGATGCCGAAGATGCAGGAGACCGAGGCCACGATGATCACGTCGCGCCGGGTGAGCAGGGCGTAGGTGCCCGCGTGGCGCATGCGATCGATCTCCTCGTTGATCAGCGAGTCCTTCTCGATGTACGTGTCGGTGGAGGGGACGTAGGCCTCGGGCTGGTAGTAGTCGTAGTAGCTGACGAAGTAGTGGACGGCGTTGTCGGGGAACAGCTGCTTGAACTCGAGGTAAAGCTGGTGGGCCAGGGTCTTGTTGTGGGCGATCACCAGGGTGGGGCGCTGGATCTTCTCGATCGCGTGCGCCATGGTGAACGTCTTGCCGCTGCCCGTGATCCCCAGCAACACCTGGGCGGGATCGCCGCGCTTGATGCCGGCCACCAGCTCGCCGATGGCGCGGGGCTGATCGCCGCGGGGCTGCAGGTCGGTCTTGAGCGCGAAGGGGGTGGGCATGGTCGAAAGGGAAGCCGCTAGTCTGAGCTATAGTGTAGCCCGATGCCTCCTTTACCGAACGGCCGGGTCGAGCTGCGCGGTTATTACGCGATCCTCGACGTTCCGGGGCGGCAAGGGGTGCCCGAGCCGATCGAGCTGGCCAAGGAGGTGATGCGGGCCGAGCAGCTGCTGGCCGCGCGCCCGTGCTGTCTGCAGCTGCGCGCCAAGGGCCTGGCGGTGCGCCCGCTGCTGGAGCTGGCCTCGCGCCTGGCGCCGCTGTGCCGCCAGGCGGGCGTCCCGTTCTGCGTGAACGACCGGCTGGATCTGGCGCTGGTGGTGGGGGCCGATGCAGTCCACCTGGGGCAGGACGACCTGGCGCTGGGTGACGCGCGGCGGGTGCTGGCGACCCTGGGGCGCAGCCTGCTGATCGGCGTGTCGACGCATTCGCTGGCGCAGGCGGTGGTGGCGGAGCAGACCGGCGCCGATTACATCGGGTTCGGGCCGATCTTTGCCACCGGCAGCAAGGAACGGCCCGACCCGGTGGTCGGCATCGAGGGGCTGCGCACGGTGGCGGCGGCGGTCAAGATTCCGGTCGTGGCGATCGGTGGGATCCGGCGGGCCAGCCTGGCCCAGGTGGTGGCGGCGGGGGCGTCGGCGGCGGCGGTGATCGCCGACATCGAGAGCGCGGACGACAGGCTGGCGGCGGCCCGCGAGGTCAGCGCCGCTTTCTGGAGCAGGAGCCATGAACGCACAGCTTAGTTTCGACGAGCGAGGCGGGGGCCGGCCGCGGGTGCGGCTGGGTCTGTTGCTGCTGCTGGCGGTGGGCGCGGGGGCTTGCAGCGACGACCAGTTCACCGAGGAGCGGCCGAACCCCGGCGCGCCCGGGACGGTGGTCCTGGATGCGGGGGGAGACGCGGAGATCTCGCTGTGCCCGGCGGAGCCCAAGGTGGGCGAGAACTGCCCCTCGGACGAGGAGAGCCAGCTGCGCTGCACGTACATCGTGGGCACCTGCAACTTCGCCGGGTCCACCTACGACATCACGCTGGACTACTGCTGCCAGCGCGGCGTGCAATGGGAGTCGTGCGGCACCAACACCACGCCCTGCGACCAGCAGCCGCCCGACGCCGCGACTGCGTCCGTGCCGGTGCCCGACGCGGGCGCGGGACAATAGCGCGCGCAGCGGGGCAATGGCGCGCGCCTGCGCCGTCAGGTTCCGGCTCGGCCACGGCCTGGGCGGTGCGGCTTCTCGCGGCTGTCACAGAGCTGTTGCCCAGTCCTTACCCCGGGGCTGGATGCGGCTCGTACATTTTCTGGCAAACGACGAGAGTGGAAATGGTAGCCATGAAAGCGTATCCGGGACCCACGGCGTCGTTGCCGGCGGGGTGGAAGGTGATGGGGGCACTGGGCGGCGACCGGCGGACGGCCTGGCTGATCACGCTGTTCGAGCTGACCCTGGTGGTGGCGCTGCTGCTGACCCGCGATTGAGCGGCGGGCGTCAGCCGTCGACCGCACGGCACGGCTCGACAGCAGCGCGCGGGACAGCAGCGCGCGGGACAGCGGCGCCGGCGTGAGGGGCGGCGGTCAAGTCTCGTCGGGGCGGGCGACGAAGCGGTAGCCGACGCCGCGCACGGTCTCGATGTAGTCGCCGGCGCGGCCCAGCTTCTCGCGCAGGCGCTTGACGTGGGTGTCGACGGTGCGGGTGGCCATCTCGGCGCTCGCGCCCCAGACGTCCTCCAGCAGGGACCCGCGGGTCTGCACCCGATCGCGCCGCTCGTACAGCGTGCCCAGCAGCTTGAACTCGAGGGCGGTCAACTGCACCTCGCTGTCGTCGACCCAGGCGCGGTGGGCGCTGCGGTCCATCACCAGGCAGCCGAAGCGGATGGGGCCGTCGGCGCCGCCGGCACCGTCGGCGTCGCGCGCCGGGACCGGGGCGGCGGCGCGCCGGCGCAGCACCGCCTGCACCCGCAGCAGCAGCTCGCGGGTGGAGAAGGGCTTGACCACGTAGTCGTCGGCGCCCAGCTCGAAGCCCACCACCCGGTCGATCTCCTCGCCCTTGGCGGTCACCATCATCACCTGGGTGTCGCGGGTGGCGGGGTGGCTCTTGAGCATGCGGCAGACGTCCAGGCCGGAAGAGTCGGGCAACATGATGTCCAGCAGCACCAGGTCGGGCCGGCGCTCGCGCGCCAGGGCCACGCCGCTGGCGGCGTCGGCGGCGCTGGCCACGTCGTAGCCCGCGCCCTTGAGGTTGTACTCGAGGAGCTCGCGCAGGTCGGTCTCGTCTTCGATGACCAGCACGCGGGGCATGGGCTACTTGAACACCACCAGCAGATCGCCGGAGTCGACCCGATCCTTGGCCTTGACGGTGATCTCCTTGATCACGCCGGCGATGGGCGAGGCCAGGGTCATCTCCATCTTCATGGCCTCGAGCACGATCAGCTTGGCGCCCTCCTTGATCTCGTCGCCTTCCTTCACCTTGACCTCGACAACGGTGCCGGGCATGGGTGAGCCGAGGTGGTGCAGGTTGTCCTTGTCGGCCTTGGGGCGGGCGGCGGCAGGCGAGCCTCCGCGGGGGTCCAGCACCTGCACCTCGCGCGGGTGACCGTTGAGCTCGAAGAACAACGTGCGCATGCCGTGCTCGTTGGGCTCGCTGACCGCCTGCAGGCGGATGAACAGGGTCTTGCCGGTCTCGATCTCGACCTGGGTCTCCTCGCCCTTGCGCAGGCCGTAGAACATGACGTCGGTCGGCACCGGGGAGACATCACCGTACTTTTTCAGGTAGGCGGCAAAGTCGGTGAAAACTTTCGGATACATCAGGTAGCTGAGCACGTCCTGGTCGGTGGCCGGGCGGCCGATCTTCTGCTCCAGCTCGCGCCGGGTGGCGGCAAAGTCCACCGGCGGCAGGCTGTCGCCCGGGCGGCCCGAGATCGGCTTGCGACCCTTGAGCACCACGTCGGTCAGCTTCGTCGGGAACCCGCCGGGCGGCTGGCCGATGTCGCCCTGGAAATAACCGATCACCGACTCGGGGAAGGTCAGATCCTTGCCGCGCTCGAGCAGATCCTGGGGGCCGAGGTTGTTGGTCAACATGAACAGGGCCAGGTCGCCCACCATCTTGGACGAGGGGGTGACCTTGACGATGTCGCCCAGCATCTGGTTGACCACCGCGTACATGCGCTTGAGCTCGGGGATGCGGTCGCCCACGCCCACCGATTCGGCCTGCGGGCGCAGGTTGGAGTATTGCCCGCCGGGGATCTCGTGCACGTACACGTCGGCCGAGGGGGCCTTCATGCCGCTCTCGAAGGCGGCGTAGTAGTTGCGGACCTCCTCCCAGTAATAGGTGAAGTCGAGCAGGCGGTGGTAGGGCAGCCCGGTGTCGCGGCTCTGGTGCTCGAAGGCGGCCACCATGGTCTCGAGGTTGGGCTGCGAGGTGAGGCTGGACATGGCCCCGAAGGCGCAGTCGACCACGTTGACGCCGGCCTCGGCGGCGAACAGATACGAGCCGGCCTGGATGCCGGCGGTGTCGTGGGTGTGCAGGTGGATGGGCAGCGACACCTCGTCGCGCAGGGCGCGGATCAGGCGGCGGGCGGCGAATGGGCGCAGTAGGCCCGACATGTCCTTGATGCCCAGGATGTGGGCGCCGGCCTTCTCCAGCTCCTTGGCCAGGTCGACGTAGTAGCGCAGGTTGAACTTGTCGCGCTTGGGGTCGTCGATGTCGCCGCTGTAGCAGATCGACGCCTCGGCGATGGCGTTGGCCGAGCGGACCATCTCGAGCGCGGGCAAGATGCCGGGCAGCCAGTTCAGCGAGTCGAAGATGCGGAAGATGTCGATGCCCGACTGGGCGGCCTGCTCGACGAAGCGGCGGACCACGTTGTCGGGGTAGTTGGTGTAGCCGACGGCGTTCGCCCCGCGCAGCAACATCTGGAACAGGATGTTGGGGATCTGCCGGCGCAGCAGGGTCAGCCGCTCCCAGGGGTCCTCGTGGAGAAAACGCATGGCCACGTCGAAGGTGGCCCCGCCCCACATCTCCAGCGAGAACAGACCGGGCAGGTGCTGGGCCACCGCCGGGGCCACCCGGGTCATGTCGTAGGTGCGCAGGCGGGTGGCCAGCAGCGACTGGTGGGCGTCGCGGAAGGTGGTGTCGGTGACCAGCAGCTTGGGGTTCTTGCGGATCCAGTCGACGAAGCCGGCGGTGCCCAGCTTCTTCCACAGATCGCGGGTGCCGGGCGGCGGCGGGGCGTCGGGATCGAAGGTGGGGACCACGGCGGTGCGGAGCTTGTCGGGGCGGCTGCCCTTGACCTCGGGGTTGCCGTTGACGCTGACGTCGCCGATGAACTGCAGGATCTTGCTGGCCCGGTCGAAGCGTTCTTCCCAGACCAGCAGGGCGGGGGTGTCGGAGATGAAGGTGGTGGTGGTGTCGCCGGCGCGGAAGACCGGGTGGTTGACCACGTTGCGCAGGAAGGGAAGGTTCGTGCGCACGCCGCGGACGCGCCACTCGGCCAGGGCGCGGTCCATCTTGCGGCAGGCTTCCTCGAAGGTGAGGCCCGAGGCGCACACCTTGACCAGCAGCGAATCGTAGTACGGGGTGATGAGGGCGCCGGAGAAGGCGGTGCCGGCGTCCAGGCGGATGCCGAAGCCGGCGGCCGACCGGTAGTGCGAGATGCGGCCGTAGTCGGGGATGAAGTTGTTGGTCGGGTCCTCGCTGGTGATGCGGCACTGGATGGCGTAGCCGCGCGGGCTGATGGCGGCCTGATCCTTGATGCCGATCTGCGGGCTGGCCAGCGGGTAGCCCTCGGCCACGTGGATCTGGCTCTTGACCAGGTCGACGCCGGTCACCATCTCGGTGACGGTGTGCTCGACCTGGATGCGCGGGTTCATCTCGATGAAGTAGTGGGCGCCGCCGCGGTCGACCAGGAACTCGACGGTGCCGGCGTTGACGTAACCGGCGGAGCGGCACAGGCGAACGGCCTGCTCGCACAGGGTGGCGCGCAGCTGCGGATCCAGCTTGGGTGAAGGCGCGATCTCGACCACCTTCTGGTGGCGGCGCTGGACCGAGCAGTCGCGCTCGAAAAGGTGCACGACGTTGCCGTGGGTGTCGGCCAGGATCTGCACCTCGATGTGCTTGGGGCTCTCGAGGTATTTCTCCAGGAAGATGTCGCCGCGGCCGAAGGAGGCGGTGGCTTCGCGTTCGGCCTGGGTGAAGGACTCGCGCAGCTCGGTGTCGTTGCGGCAGATGCGCATGCCGCGGCCGCCGCCGCCGTAAGAGGCCTTGAGGATCACCGGGTAGCCGACCCTGTTGGCGAAGGTCAGGGCGGCGTCGGTGCTGGGCAGGGGCTGGTCGGTGCCGGGGACCACCGGCAGGCCGGCGGCCTGGGCCTGGCGCCGGGCGGCGGTCTTGTCGCCCATCAGGTCGAGCAGGCGCGGGGGCGGGCCGATGAAGGCGATGCCCACGTCCTCGCAGGCGCGGGCGAACTCGGCGTTCTCGGACAGGAAGCCGTAACCGGGGTGGATGGCGTCGGCGCGGTGGCGGCGGGCGATGCCGATGATGCCGGGGATGTCGAGATAGGCCTTGACCGGATCCAGCTTGTCGTCGAGCGGGTAGGTCTCGTCGGCCTTGTAGCGGTGCAGGGCCGAGCGGTCCTCCTTGCTGAAGATGCCCAGGGTGCGGATGCCCAGCTCGGTGCAGGCGCGGAAGACGCGGATGGCGATCTCGCTGCGGTTGGCGACGAGGATGCGCTCGAATTTGCGGGTGGCCATACGGATTCCCAGCGGGAACCTACACGGGGGGCGGGTCCGGTTCCACCGGGATCGTGGTATGGGGAAGTGCGTGAAGAGGGATCGGGGAGGATCGGCGCGCCCTCACCCGCCCCCGCATGCATCCAGGGCCGGGGGGAAGTTGGTGGCGGGGTTGGTGGGGTTTGGGTTGGGGGAAGCGGTGCGCGGGGCGCGGGCGGTGGATATTGGTGCGTCGACGGGTGGTTTCACGGAGGTGTTGCTGGACGCGGGGGCGGCGCGGGTGACGGCGGTGGATGTCGGGCAAGGGCAGCTGCATGCGCGGCTGCGGGCGGATGCGCGGGTGGAGAGTCACGAGCGGACCGACTGGAAGACGTTGAGCCTGAACCAGCTGCCGGGGCCGTTCGATTTCTTCGTGGTCGACGTCAGCTTCGTGGCGGCGCGGAGCATGCTGCGCGGACTGGCGTTCCGGCTGCGGGCGGGGGCTTGCGGGGTGGTGCTGGTCAAGCCGCAGTTCGAGCTGCCGCCGCGGCCGCTGGCCGAGCTGGCGCGGCCGGAGGTGCGGGCGCGCGCGCTGGCGGTGTTCCGCAAGAAGGCGCAGGGGCTGGGCTTCGAGGTGGTCGGCGAGATGGATTCGCCGGTGGCCGGGCGCAGCGGCACGGTGGAGATGCTGGTGCATCTGCGGTTCGGCGGGCGGCCGGCGTCGTTGCCGGCCTGGCGGGAGGGGGGCGACGTGGAGGGGGTCGGGCGGCCAGACGACCGGCCAACGGGCGGGCGGCGGGCTCGGTCGGTCGTGCTGGGCGCGACGGAGGAGCTGCGCTGGTTCGCGGTGGTGGCGCCGGGGCTGGAGGCGGTGGCGCGGGCGGAAGTGGAGCGGCTGCCGGACGTGCGGGCGGTGGCGGAGGTGGCGGGTGGGGTGCAGTTCTCGGGGACGCTGGCGGTGGGGATGGCGGCGAACCTGCAGCTGCGGATCGCCACCCGGGTGCTGGTGCGGGTGGGGACGGCGCAGGCGCGCGAGTTCTCGCAGCTGCGCCGATCGCTGGAGAAGCTGCGCTTCGGGGCGTTGGTCGATCCTGCGGTCCCGGTGCGCTTGCAGGCCAGCGCCACGCGGTCGCGCCTGTATCACACCGGCGCAATCGCCGAGACGGTGGCCCTGGCGATCGGCGACAGCCTGGGGGGCAAGCTGCAGCTGGCACGCGGGGCGGAGGAAGGCGCGGACGATGGGGCGCCGCCGGCGACGCGGATCCTTGTGCGCGGGGAGGAGGATCGCTGGACGATCAGCGTGGATGCGTCGGGCGAGCTGTTGCACCGGCGGGGGTGGCGGCTGGCGGCCGGGCGCGCGCCGCTGCGCGAGACGCTGGCGGCGGGGGTGCTGGCGCTGGCGGGGTACGATCCGGAGCGGCCGCTGGTGGATGCGATGTGCGGGGCGGGGACGTTCGCCATCGAGGCGGCGGGCATCGCTGCGCGGCGGCCGCCGGGGCTCGGGCGGTCGTTCGCGTTCGAGCGCTGGCCGGGGTTCGATCGCGCGGCCTGGGAG
>JBKPRZ010000577.1:0-9702 GCA_046734815.1 Myxococcota bacterium
AGAGCGCCCGCGCCCGACACCGGCGCGGGCACCGGGCGCCGGCTGCCGCCCGCGTGGCGGCGTGACAGCTCGACCCTGCGCGCGCACCTGACCAGCGGTTCGGCCTTCGATCAGCCCGAACGCGAGCGGACGGCGCGGGCCTCTTCTTCGCCCCAGGCGATGCGGAGCGAGCCGACCGTGGGGGTGGGGGACAGCGCCCGCAGCACCGTGCCCGCGCCACTGCAGGCCGCCCCTGCGACCGAGTTGCCCGTGGCCGTTCCCGAGGATCCGGAGGCGGCGCCGCGGCTGGCCCGCGACACCCACATCCCGGACGACGTCGGCACCCATCCGCTGCGCGGCGAGGGGCCGCTGGACGCCGAGCGCGGCCGGCGCTCGTTCGACGTTCCCGCCGACGGCCCGGTCCGCGACGACACCCGCGCCCGGGCGGCGTCGACCGAGACCCAGCCCGGTCTGGTGGACTACACCACCGCATCCGCCAGTGGCCCCCAGGACGGGACGGCGGGCAAGGGGGTCGGGAGCGCTCCGGGGGCCGCCAGCCACCGCGTCAGCGGGACCGCCGCAAGCGCCGACGGGTGGCCGCGTCCGTCGCCGCCCATCGGGGACATCGGGGAGGGGACCAGCGAGCGCCAGTTCGGACGGGAGTATCTCGAGATCCGCCGGAAGGTCGCGCAGGTGCTCCGTTTCCCCAAGAGGCTGGCCCTGCTGCTGGAGCAGGGCGAAGCGATCGTCCAGTTCATGGTCGAGCGCGACGGGCGCGTGTGGGGCGACGTCAAGCTGCTCAAGTCGGCCGGCTTCGAGGAGTTCGATCGCGAGGCGCTGGAGGTCGTGCGCCGTGCGGCACCGTTCCCGCAGCTGCGCCAGCGGCTGCTGGTCCGTATGCGGGTTCCGTTCGAGAACCCGGTCGTACGCTGAAGTGGGAGCCCTGCACCGCCGCGTCGTCGGGTCCGGCGACGCCCTGGGGCGCTCTGTCGGTGGTGGGCGGATCGTCCGGGCGTGGGTTTTGGGGGGCGAAACTGTGCTTGCGGTCCAGAAAATCCCGCTAAACTAATGAGGACCGGCCAATCGCCTCGTCAATGGCTTCTACGCGGCAAAAGAACCGGGGACGACGGCTAGGATTCTGGCTGCTCCTCGCACTCGTGATTCACGCAGAGGGCCTCCTGGTCGTAGGCGTGAGTCTGTACTTCTACGCTCCCCGGAACGCCGATCTCGCCATGGGCGAGACCATCGAGCTGTCCACGGTCGACGACGAGACCGCGCGGAAGCTGCTCGCTGATCTCGACAAGATGGAGGATCAGAAGAAGGAGGAGGAGAAGAAGAAGGAGATCGAGTCCAAGCAGTCTCCCGGCCAGGTGGTCGACATCCCCAAGCCGGCCGAGGAGCAGCGGCCCGACGACGCAAAATTCGCGGCCGAATACGACTCGAAGGTGGCCAAGGAGAGCCGCAAGTACGGCCGCTTCGACCAGCGTTCGCGGCAGGGCGACGCCACCGGCGAGGACGAGCAGTCCAAGCCCGCTGCCGCCCCCAGCCCGCCCCCCGGCGCCCTGGCGATGCGCACCCCGGGCAAGCCCTCCCGGCCCTCGCCGCAGGCGCCTCCGCCGCGGCCCGCCAAGCAGCCTTCCACCAACGAGAGCGCTCCGCCGGTGCCGGAGAACCCGGAAGGCGCATTGCCGCCCTCCAGCGCCAAGGCCAACGAGCGCCCGATCCTCGCCCCGCCGCCCTCGCCACAAAACGGTGGCCCGCGGGTTCCGCCCGGCGCGGCCCCGGCGCTGTTGCCCTCGCAGCAGCAGCTGGCCCGGGCGATCGGCAGCGGCACGCAGGACCACCTCAAGGACATCGACGAGGGCGACGAGACCGCGCTCAACGCCAAGAAGTGGAAGTTCGCCTCCTTCTTCAACCGCGTGAAGGCGCAGGTCCGCGAGCACTGGCGTCCCGCCGACGTCTACCGCCGCCGCGATCCCACCGGCTCGATCTACGGCAACAAGGACCGCTACACCCTGCTGCGGGTCCAGCTGAAGCCGGACGGCTCGCTGGCCAACGTGGTCCTGGAGACCCCCTCGGGCGTCGAGTTCCTCGACGACGAGGCGATCGAGGCCTTCAAGCAAGCCCAGCCCTTCCCGAACCCGCCGCCCCAGCTGGTCGACGGCTCCTCCGGCATGATCGACTTCCGCTTCGGCTTCTACTTCGAGATCAGCGGCGCCCCGCGCTTCAAAATTTTCCGCTACAACTCCATGTAGGGCGGGGGGCCGCAGAGGCCCCCCACCGACCCCCCACAGAGCAGAGGTTTCGGGAGGCGAACCGGCGCAAGCAAGCTTGCGCCTCCTCGGTGCCTGGACCCGCTCCCTCCGGTCGCTCTGACATCCCGGCGAAGACTGCGCCGGAAGTTGCGCTTCGAGAGGGGGGCGCCGATCAACTGCGATAGTCAGCGTTTTCGCTGACGTATTCGTGCGTGAGATCGACGCCGAGCACTTCGCAAACAGCTGCGCCATTGGCGAGATCGACATCTATCTGCACGCTGCGTTCGTGCGGCGGGTAGTCGACGGCCGGGCGGAAAACGCCGTCAGGGCCGGGCTTGCTCGCGTAGAGCTCCGCGTCCTTCAAGGCGGCCGTCACAGCGGCTTCCTTGTCGCGAGACAGTCGGAAGGCGCCCTGCGCGTAGACGTCGTGGCCTGCGATCGCCACGCGCAGCTTCGCCAGATCCAGGGCGCCCCCCAGCTGCGGCCCGGGCTTGCCGATGGCCATCAACAACCGCCCGACGTTGGGGTCGTTGCCGCAGATGGCGGACTTCACCAGCGGGGAGTTGGCGATGCTCTTGCCGATGAGGCGCGCGATCTCTTCGCTGGGTGCCCCCGCCACGCGAACCCGCAGGACGTGGTGGACGCCCTCGCCGTTGCGGACCAGGTCCTCGGATAGGTCGGCGCAGACTGTTTCCAGGGCGGCGGCGAAGGTGCCGGTGTCGGCGGCTCCGGCCGCGCCCGAGGCCAGCAGCGCAATGGTGTCGGAGGTGCTGGTGTCGCCGTCGATGCTGATGCGGTTGAAGGTTCGGTCGACGATTGCGGGTAGCAGGCGGCGCAGCTCGGCGCGGGGGACCGCCAGATCCGTCAGCAGGTAGACCAGCATCGTCGCGCAGTTGGGCTCGATCATGCCGGCGCCCTTGGCGATGCCGACGATGCTGCCGGCGCCCACCTGGGCGCGGCGGACCTTGGGGTAGAGGTCCGTGGTCATGATGCCCTCGGCTGCCGGGAGCACCGAATCGGCGGACAGGGCCTGCACGGCGGTGGGCACCGTGGCCAGCATCGGTTCCAGGGGGAGGCGCCAGCCGATCACGCCGGTGGAGCTGGGGAGCACCTCGGTGGGGCGGAAGGTCAGAGCCTGGGCCACGGCGGCGCAGACGCGTTCGGCGGCGGGTACGCCGTCGGGGGCGCCCACGTTGGAGATCTTGTTGTTCACCACGACGGCGCCCAGGGCGGGCTCGTCCAGCCGCTGGCGTCCGATCAGGACCGGGGCGCCCGCCACGGCGTTGCGGGTGAAGACGGCGGCGAAGTCGGCGGTGGGGTGGTCGAGCGCGATCACCGTCAAGGTCATCTTCGACGGCTTGGGCGCTTCGGCTGGCACGAAGTCGAAACGGGCGGTGCCCACCCGGAAACCGCGCGGCAGCGGCGTCTGGGTAGCCAGCCAGGCGCGGTGCTCTTGCCGCGACGAGAACGTCAGCCGCGTGCTGGGCACTAGCTGCTATACGCCTCGATGGGCGGGCAGGCGCAGACGAAGTTGCGATCGCCCAGGGTGTTGTTGATGCGGCCCACCGGGGGCCAGTACTTGTTGGCGCGCACCCAGGGCAGGGGGAAGGCGGCTCGCTCGCGCGGGTAGGGGCGCTTCCAGTCCGCCGAGAGGAGCACGTCGGCGGTGTGGGGTGCGTTCTTCAGCAGGTTGTCCTCGCGCGGCTGGGCGCCGCTCTCGATGTCGGCGATCTCCTGGCGGATGGCGATCATCGCCTCGCAAAAGCGGTCCAGCTCGTCCTTGGATTCGCTCTCGGTCGGCTCGACCATCAGGGTGCCGGGAATGGGGAAGGACATGGTGGGGGCGTGAAAGCCGTAATCCATCAGCCGCTTGGCCACGTCCTCGGCCTCGATCCCGGCGCTCTTCTTGAACTGCCGCAGGTCGAAGATGCACTCGTGGGCCACCCGGCCGCGCTGGCCCCGGTAAAAGACCGGGTAGTGCGGCTGCAGCCGCTCGGCCACGTAGTTCGCGTTCAGGATGGCCAGCTGGGTGGCGCGGGTCAGCCCCTCGCTGCCCATCATCGCGATGTAGGCCCAGGAGATCAGCAAGATGCTGGCGCTGCCCCAGGGAGCCGCCGAGATCGGGCCGATGCCCTCGGCGCCGCCGGTGGGAACCACCGGGTGTCCGGGCAGGAAGCGGGCCAGATGGCTGGCCACCGCGATCGGGCCCATGCCCGGTCCGCCGCCGCCGTGGGGGATGCAGAAGGTCTTGTGCAGGTTGATGTGGCAGACGTCCGCGCCAATGTCGCCTGGCCGGCACAGGCCCACCTGGGCGTTGAGGTTGGCGCCGTCCATGTACACCTGCCCGCCGTGGTCGTGCACCACCGCGCACAGGCGCTTGACCGCCTCCTCGAACACGCCGTGGGTGGAAGGGTAGGTGAGCATCAGGGCCGCCAGGCGGTCGCGGTGCTCGCTGGCGCGCGCCTCCAGGTCGGGCAGGTCGACGTTGCCGTTGTCGTCGCACTTGACCAGCACCACCCGGTAGCCGGCCATCACCGCCGAGGCGGGGTTGGTGCCGTGGGCGGAGGTCGGGATCAGGCAGACGTCGCGGCGACCCTCGCCCCGGCTCTGGTGGTACTGGCGGATCACCAGCAGCCCCGCCAGCTCGCCCTGCGATCCGGCGTTGGGTTGCAGCGAGACGCCCTGGAAGCCGGTGATGCCGGCCAGCCAGCGCTCGAGGTCGCGGAACACCGCCTGGTAGCCGGCGGCGTGGCCGGCGGGCGCGAACGGGTGCAGCCGCCCCCACTCGGGCCAGGTCACCGGCATCATCTCGGCGGTGGCGTTGAGCTTCATCGTGCACGAGCCGAGCGGGATCATCGACCGCGTGAGCGAGACGTCCTTGGCCTCGAGCCGGCGGATGTAGCGCAACATCTCGGTCTCCGAGTGGTGGCTGTTCCAGACCGGGTGCTCGAGGTAGCCGCTGGTCCGGCGCAGGGCCGCGGGCAGCGACAGGCTGGCCTCCCGGGCCAGGCCGTCCACCGCCGGCACCGGCCGGCCCTGGGCGAACACCCCCAGCAGCGCCTCGATGTCCGCGCGGCTGGTGGTCTCGTCCAGGCTGATGGTCAGGGCGTCGGCGGCCAGCCGCCGCAGCGACAGGCCGGCGCTGTCCGCTGCTGCCAGGATCTGCGCCACCGTCCCGGCCGGCGCGTCCACCCGGACGGTGTCGAAGAAGGGCGCCGCCTTCACCTTGAAGCCCAGCTGCGACAGCCCGCGGGCCAGCACCGCGGCCAGCCCGGCCACGCGCTCGGCGATGGCGCGCAGGCCTTTCGGCCCGTGATAGACGGCGTACATGCTGGCCATCACCGCCAGCAGGACCTGCGCCGTGCAGATGTTGCTGGTGGCCTTCTCCCGGCGGATGTGCTGCTCGCGGGTCTGCAGCGCCATCCGGTAGGCGGTGCGCCCCTGGGCGTCCTGCGAGACGCCGATCAGGCGGCCCGGCATCTTGCGGGTGTGCTCCTTGCGTGTGGCCAGGTAGGCGGCGTGGGGGCCGCCGTAGCCCAGCGGCACCCCGAAGCGCTGGGCGCTGCCGATGGCCAGGTCGGCCCCCAGCTCGGCCGGCGGGGTCAGCAGCAGCAGCGACAGCAGGTCCGCCGCCACCGCCACCCGCGAGCCGGCCTCGCGCGCCCGCGTGCAGAAGGCGCGGTAGTCGTGCACCGACCCGTCGGTGGCGGGGTATTGCACCAGCGCACCGAACACGGTCTTGTCGAAGCTGAAGCTGTCGTGGTCGCCGACCACCAGCTCGATCCCGCGCGGCGCCGCCCGCTGCTCCAGCACGGCGATGGTCTGCGGGTGGCAGTCGCGCGAGACGAAGAAGCGGTGGGCAGACTCGTCGTCGTGGACGCCGGCCAGCATCTGCATCGCCTCGGCCGCGGCGGTCCCCTCGTCCAGCAGCGAGGCGCCGGCCACGTCGAAGCCGGTCAGGTCCAGGACCATGGTCTGGAAGTTGAGCAGCGCCTCCAGCCGACCCTGCGAGATCTCGGCCTGGTAGGGCGTATAGGCCGTGTACCAGCCCGGGTTCTCCAGCACGTTGCGCAGGATGACCGGCGGGGTGAAGCAGTCGTGGTACCCCATGCCGATGAAGCTGCGGGTGATCCGGTTGCGCGCGGCCAGCGCCCGCGCTTCGGCCAGGAGCTCGCTCTCGCTGCGGCCGGGTCCGACGTCCAGCCGGCCCTGCAGGCGGATGGAGGCGGGGACGGTCTGCTCGACCAGCTCGTCCAGCGACGCCAGCCGCAGCAGGCGCAGCATCTGCGCGACTTCCTCGTCGCTGGGGCCGTTGTGTCGGCGGGCGAAGCTGTCGGACGCGCTGATGTCGACGGGCACGGGCGGGTCAGGTCTCCTGTTCGTTGACGAACGCCTCGTAGGCGCTGGCGTCCATCAGCTTCTTGGTCTCGTCGACATTGGCCAGCTCGATCTGGATCATCCAGCCGCCGTCGTAGGGCTCCTCGTTGACGTATTCGGGCGAGTCGGACAGCGGCGAGTTGACCTTCAGGACCTTGCCGGACAGCGGAGCGAGCAGGTCCGAGACCGCCTTGACCGATTCGACGCTGCCGAACACGTCGCGCTGCTTGAGCGTCTCCTCCTCGCGGGGCAGGTCCACCTGGATGACGTCACCCAGCTTGTCCACGGCGAACTGGGTGATCCCCACCGTGGCCACCTTGCCCTCGATGCGAGCCCATTCGTGGTCCTCCGTGTAGAGGAGGTCTTCTGGATACTTGTCGCTCATCGTCTCTCCGGTCTTCTTTGCCTGGGTCCAGATTGTACGCGGAAGTCGAGCCCCGGCGGGAGGGACCGCGTTCAGGCCGCTTTCGGGCGCCGATAGAAGGGACCTTTTACCACCTCGGCCGCCGCCAGGCGCCCGCGGCAGTCGATGGTCAGCCGCTGGCCGGGCTCGGCCAGGGTGGCCGGCACGTAGCCGAGCCCGATGCTCCTGCCGACGGTGGGTCCGTACCCGCCCGAGGTCACCACCCCCACCACCGGGCCGTCGGCAGAAACCTGGATCGGGTAACCGTGGCGGGCGATGCCCCGGCCCTCGACCACGAAACCGACAAGCTTGCGCGCGAGGCCGGTGCCCTGCTGTTCGAGCAGGGCCGCCCGGCCGATGAACTCGCCCACCTCCCACTTGACCACCCAGCCCAGCCCCGCCTCCAGTGGGGTGGTGGTGTCGTCGAGATCGTTGCCGTACAGGGACAGGCGGGCCTCCAGGCGGAGGGTGTCCCGCGCGCCCAGGCCGACCGGCAGGCCGCCGTGCCGCCGTGCCGCCTCGACCATCGCCTCCCACAGCGGCAGGGCGTCCTCGGAGGCGCAGAACACCTCGAACCCGTCCTCGCCTGTGTAGCCGGTGCGGGCGATGGTCACGCGCCGCCCGGCCAGCCGGGTCTCGGGCAGAAAGGTGAACGGCCGCGCCGGCAAGGTCCCGCCGTCCAGCAGGGCGGAGAGGGAGCCGGCCGCCTGCGGGCCCTGGTAGGCGATCAGCGCGGTTTCGGGCGAGGCGTCGCGGATCTCGCACAGCTGGCCGACGTTGTCGCGGAACCAGCCGAAGTCCTTGTCGAGGTTCGAGGCGTTGACCACCGCCAGGTAGTGCTGGTCCGAGAAGCGGTAGACGATCAGGTCATCGACGATGCCGCCCGACAGGTTGCAGGCCACCGTGTACACCGCCTGTCCGTCGGCCAGCCGGCCGATGTCGTTGGTGCACAGGCGCTGGAGCGCGCGGACCGCGCCCGGGCCGCGGAAGTGGATCTCGCCCATGTGCGAGACGTCGAACACGCCCACCCCGGTGCGGGTGGCCTTGTGCTCCTCGAGGATGCCGGGCGGGTACTGCACCGGCATCGACCAGCCGCCGAAGTCCACCATGCGGGCCCCCAGCTGGCGGTGGGCCTGCGCCAGCGGCGTCTCCTTCAGGGCTGCCATGTCAGTTCTCGCGCCGGTTGTTGGTGGAGGCGGTGGTGCCCAGCGCGCTGGGGTCCAGGTAGGTCACCAGGATCTCGGCGGCGCGGTCCTGGGCGGCCCGCGCGGCCACCGAGTTGATCACGTCGTTGACCAGGATGGAAAACAGCAGCGGCTTCTGCCCGGGCGCCCCCACCACGCCCGACAGCGCGCTGACGTTGGCCAGGGTGCCGGTCTTGGCCCGCACGAACCGATGGGCCACCGTGCCGCCCAGCCGCTGCCCCAGGGTGCCGTCGATCCCGGCCACCGCCAGCGAGGACATGTATTCGCTGGAGATGCGAAAGTCGCGCAGGGTGCTGCGGACGACGGTGATCAGCTGCTCGGCGGTGAAACGGTTCGAGTCGTACAGGCCGGCGCCGTTGGACATCTTGTAGCTGCCGCGCGGGATGCCCAGGCCCTGCAGGTAAAGGGCGATGGCCTCGAGGCCGTTTTCCCAGGTCCCGGGGCGGGCCACCACCTCGGCCCCCAGGGTTCGCAGCACCTGCTCGGCGGCGAAGTTGCTCGAGCGCTTGTTCAGCTCGTGCATCACCACCGCCAGCGAAGGCGAATCGTGGGCGGCCAGGGTGCGGTAACCCTCCCGCGGGACGGTGCCCAGGCGCAGGGGCTTGTCCACGGTGATGCCGCGCTTGCGCAGCACCTGCAGGAAGGTGTGGCCCAGGAACAGCTCGGGGTGCACCACCCGGCGCAGGAACACGCGCGGCTCCGATCCCAGCCGCACGCGGCCCGAGACGATCACCCGGGTCTGGTCGCCCTGCTGGTCGGTCTCGACCAGGGGCACCGCCGGGCCGTTCATGCCGGCGGTGACGATCCGGCCGGCCACGGTGAAGTAGGG
This sequence comes from Myxococcota bacterium, assembly GCA_046734815.1. Taxonomy (GTDB): domain Bacteria; phylum Myxococcota_A; class Polyangia; order Fen-1088; family Fen-1088; genus CAVYGB01. Next base: position 9,049 of record JBKPRZ010000577.1, read on the forward strand.
CGACACCGGTTCCAGGGTGATCCGCGCGGGCGCGCCGGCCCGGGCCGCCGGAATCACGGTGACCAGCACGGCGTTGCCGTTGAGGGAGGCGGCCGAGGAGGGCGAGCGGTAGGCGGCCGAGTCGCTCTTCTGCTCGTAGCCCGGGCCCAGCGCGCCGCCGTCGAAGAAGCTGGCGTCGACCACCAGCCCGCCGCGGATGTGCTTGAGCCCCTGGGCGGCGATGGCCGCGGCCAGATCCCCCAGCGCCTCGGTGTTCAAGGTGGGATCACCCGAGCCGGTGATGTAGAGGTCGCCGGGCAGCTCGCCGTTGGCGCCCAGCCAGCGGCCGCCGAGCTGGGCAGGCCCGTACACCAGGGTCCGCCAGCGGTACTCGGGCCCCAGGCGCGACAGCGCCGCCGCCGAGGTGATCAGCTTGACGTTGGAGGCCGCGTTCAGCGGCAGCTTCTCGTTGTGGGCGTAGATGATCTGCCCGCTCTCGAACTCCGCCACCGCCATGCCGACCTTGGCGCCCACCAGGCCGGCGTTGTTGACGATCTCGTCCAGGCGGCTCTTCAGCCAGGTCTTGCGCGCGGCCGGGTCGGCGGGCGGCGGCACCGGGCGCGCGAAGGTGGGCTCGGGCGCCTCGCTGAGGTCGATGGGGGCGCCCTCGGGCAC
>JBKPRZ010000578.1:0-13385 GCA_046734815.1 Myxococcota bacterium
GCTACCGGCTGATCGGTCAGAGCGAGCTGATGACCCCGCTGGCGCTGCCGCCCAGCCTGCAGCACTCGCGGGAGGCGGCGGTGCTGCGGGTGGTGGTGCGCCTGGCGCCGGCCGCCACGCTGGCCGAGGCGCGCGCCGAGATGCGCGCCATCGCCGCCGCCCAGAAGGCGGCCCACCCCGAGACCAGCAGCCACCACGGCGCCGACGTGCAGAGCCTGCGCCACACGGTGGTGGGCGACGTCGAGCCGACGCTGCTGGTGCTGATGGGCGCGGTGGCCTTCGTGCTGCTGCTCGCGTGCAGCAACGTGGCCAGCCTGCTGCTCGCCCGCACGGTGGCGCGCCGGCGCGAGATGGCCATCCGGGTGGCGCTGGGCGCGGGGCGCGCCCGCCTGGTGCGGCAGCTGCTGGTCGAGAGCGTGTTGCTGTCGCTGGTCGCCGGGCTGCTGGGGCTGCTGCTGGCGCTGTGGGGGACCAGCTTCCTGGTGCAGATGTTTCCGCGCAAGCTGGGCAACGTCGCCATTCCGCGCATCGATCATCTGCCCATCGACGCGCCGGTGCTGGCCTTCACCCTGGCGGTGGCGGTGCTGACCGGGCTGGTGTTCGGGCTGGCCCCGGCGCTGGCCGCCTCGCGCACCCACGTCGAGGCGGCGCTGCGCGAGGGGGCAGCCGGCGGTTCGCCCCGCGGGACGCGCCTGCGCCGCTGGCTGGTGGCGGGCGAGATCGCCATCGCCATCGTGCTGACCGCGGGCGCCGGTCTGATGGCCGCCAGCTTCGCCCGCCTGGCCCGGGCCGACCTGGGCTTCCAGAGCCACGGCGTGCACACCGGCCGCGTGATCCTGGGCGATCGCCGGTACCCCACGCCGGAACGCCGGGCCACCTTCGTGCAGCAGGTGCTCGAGCGGCTGCGCGCCCAGCCGGGCGTGCAGAGCGCGGGCTGCGTGAGCACCCTGCCGCTGTCGGGCTGGTGGGCCGACGCCACCTTCCGGTTGCAAGACGCCACCGCCGACGAGCACACCGGCACGTTCTTCGTGGCCGAGCCCGGCTACTTTTCCACCCTGCACATCCCGTTGCTGAGCGGGCGGATGTTCCAGCCCGGCGACCGCGCGGATGCGCCCAAGGTGGTGCTGGTGGACGACACCCTGGTGCGCCAGCACTTCGCCGGCCGCGACCCGCTGGGCCGCCGCCTGGACCTGGGCAGCCCGAGCGAGCCCGACTGGCGCGAGATCGTCGGCGTGGTCGGCCACGTGCGCGAGGGCGGCGCCCGCCAGTTGCCCCGCCCCACCGTCTACGTGCCCTTCGCCCAGCAGGGCTGGCCCCTGCTCGGCTTCGTCACCCGCGGCGGAGACGCCGCCGCCATCCGCGCCGCCGTCTGGGCGGTGGACCGCGATCAGCCGGTCTCGTACGCCATGACCCTGGACGAGATGGTGGCCGATGCCCTGACCCTGCAGCGGGTGACCATGCTGGTGCTGGTGGCCTTCGCCCTGCTGGCGCTGGGCCTGGCCGCCCTGGGCATCTACGGTGTGATGACCTTCGCCGTCGGCCAGCGCACCCGCGAGATCGGCATCCGGGTCGCCCTGGGCGCCGCCGGCCGGGACGTGGTCGCGCTGGTTCTGGCCCAGACCGCCCGCCTGCTTCTGGTGGGCGCGGCCGCGGGCCTGCCGGCAGCCCTGCTGCTGTCGCGCACCCTGCGCAGCCAGCTGTACGAGATCGGCCCCGCCGACCCGCTGGCCTTCTCCGCCACCACCGTGCTGCTGGCCGCGATCGCGCTGCTGGCCGCCTGGCTCCCCGCCCGCCGCGCCACCCGCATCGACCCGACGGTGGCGCTACGCGCGGAGTGATCGATTCTTCAGGCCGTACCCGGTCCGGCCCGGGAACCCACACCCGCCACCAGGTGTCCGAGTGGCATGGTGCGGAGACGGCGGCGCCGGCTTCTCCTTTTCCTGGGCCATCCGGACTCGTGGTCCGAGGGCAGGATGACCAGGCCCTGTCGGGGGTCTGGCGTGCGCAGCGTCGACACCGGGGTCCTGCACGTGCGCGGTGAGGATGGTTGACGTCCACGTCCATGCCTTCAGCCTTCACCGAGGAGTGAGTCATGACCAGACAGGTTCTCTTCGTTCAAGGAGCTGGCAAGGACGTCCATGACCAGTGGGACGACAAGCTGGTGGAGAGTCTCGAGCGACAGCTCGGCGAAGGCTACGCTGTCCGCTATCCACGGATGCCCGACGAAGGCGACCCTCGCTACTCCACCTGGAAGGCGGCGCTGTTCCGCGAATTCGACGCCCTCGAGGACGGCGCAATCGTCGTGGGCCACTCGGTGGGTGGTACGATCTTGATTCATGCGCTGGCCGAGCGGCCGCCGAGATGCAGGCTCGGCGCCATATGTCTCCTGGCCGCGCCCTTCATCGGCGAAGGCGGATGGCCGAGCGACGACATCGAGCCTCGGACGAATTTTTCACAGCACCTCGTCGCCGACGTTCCCGTCTTCCTCCATCACGGCGCCAAGGACGAGATCGTGCCAGTCGCCCACCTTCACCTTTACGCGAAAGCCATCCCGCACGCAGCCGTCAGAGTCGTGGAACACAGCAATCATCAGCTCGACAACGACCTGAGCGGCGTGGCGCGAGATATCCGCTCGGTCAGCCAGGCAACTTGACGTTCGGTTGCCGCGAACGCTATCGGGCCAGGCCGTAGTGGTCCGACCAGGCGCGGAGGGTGCGGGCGAACAGGGCGGGGTAGACGATGAAACGGCGGAAGGGCTCGATCAGGGCCATGTACGGGCGGGTCAGCCGTGAAATTGGTCTGACGTACACCCCCCAGTAATAACGATAGCCGCCGGGCTGCTGGCGCAGGACCGTGCAAAGGAAAGCGTGCACGGTGGAGTTGCGGAACTCGGCGAGCGACTCCTGGGGTAGCAGGTAGAGCTGGCGGAAAGCGCCTGCGCGTGTGCCCGGGGGGACCTCCGAGCGCGCCCGCAGCTGCTGGCTGACCCGGGGCAGATACGACGTCTCCTGTCGATCGTGCTGGGGGCGGTCCCAGCCCAAGAGGCGTCCCAGCCAGAAGCGGAGCCTGAACAGAGCGGCGACGGCGGGGTTGGCGGTGAAGAGTGCGCTCTGGGGGACCAGGGCGCGGACGTCGGCGAGGGTGCGTCCCGGGCCGCCGCCCGGCAGATCCACTGCGCTCACGTCCTGCAGAGGCACGTCCGACAGCAACGCGTGCACCTCCAGGGGCAACGCCTGGAACTCGGCAGGGTCGATCCGGGGGTTCATGGTACGCCCCCCTCGGCTGCCGACGGTGTTGCCGGGATGGCCAGCGCCGGAGCCGCACGCCCCCGCCCGATGCGCCAGGCGACGGGCAAGACGAGCCAGAATCCGCTGGCCGGGATCAGAAGGCCGCCGGCCAGCCCCAGTCCCGCGATCTGCCAGGCCAGCACCGGCGGCAGCGGCTGTCCCGCTCGCTCCAGCCGATGCACGAGCCATCCCAGGATCATGGTCTGCAAGCCGAAGAACAGGAACCAGAACAGGACCATCCGCCAGGGGTCCGTCTCGAACGCGCCCACCACGCCGTCCCGGACGATCTCCGGTATCAGCTGGCGTCCGGCCAGCGCGTTGGTGGGCCCCTTGAACAGCCCCAAACCCAGGGCCAGGCCCATCAGGTTGTGGATGACGCCGATGGAAAACAGCATGAAGCCGCTGGTCACTCTCGTCGCGTGCGTGGTTGGCATCGAGCTCTCCCTTCATCGGTCAGCCTGCCTGGCCCGCCCACACCTGCCAACCCAGCCTCGCGATTGCTCACGTTGTGAGCGGGCATCTGGTCTTTGCCCTCCGCGCCCGTTCGTGCGCTACTTGTCAGGACGTGCCGAGATCCCAGCGTCTTCCCGGCCGCCGCCTCGAGGCGGCCCGGCTCAGTCGCCTGCGGCGGGCGCTGGGATTTTCCCAGCGGGAGATGGCGGCCGAGCTGAAGGTCGCGCACGGAGCGGTGGGCCTGTGGGAAAGCGGGGCGCGCACCATTCCCGGTCCGGTGCTCAAGCTCATGGAGCTGTTCGAGGAAGAGCTGGGCCTGGGCCCGAACCGGGCGGGGGCCCAGCCGCTGGCCGCCCTGCGCACCTCCTTTCTTTCGCGTGGGTTCGCCCTGTCCCGCACCGCCGCCGCGGCGACCGCCCGCATGGCGGCGGCGGCGCTGGAGAAGATGTTCGCCAGCGAGGAGCGGGCCAGCGCCCTGGCCACGACCACCCAGGTGGCGGTGGCCCGCCAGATCGTCGACCGGCTGGGCGAGATGAAGGGCTTTGCCATGAAGGTCGGGCAGATGGCGAGCTACCTCGACTTCGCGCTGCCCGAGACGACCCGCGAGTTGCTGGCGACCTTGCAAGGTTCGACGGTGCCCATGGCCCCGCGGGTGGTGGCCGAGGTGTTCCTGGAAGAGCTGGGCGCCACGCCCCGCCGGCTCTTCGCCGAGTGGTCCCCGCAGCCGTTCGCCGCTGCCAGCATCGGACAGGTCCACCGCGCCCGGCTCAGGAGCGGTGAAGCGGTGGCGGTCAAGGTGCAGTACCCCGGGGTCACCGAAGCGATCAAGGCCGACCTCAAGAACGCCGCCCTTGTCGATCGCGCCTCCCGCCTCATCTTTCGCGCGCAGCAGCCGGGTATCGTCCTGGCGGAGATGCGCGACCGCTTCCTGGAAGAATGTGATTACCGCCTGGAAGCCGCCAATCAGGAGGAGTTCCGCCGCCTGTGGGCGGGCCGGCCCGGCATCCAGGTCCCCGCCGCTTTCCCGACGCTGTCCGGGCGGAGAGTCCTGGTCACCGCGTTTGCCGAGGGGGCCAGCTTTCAAGATTTCATCGCCCGGGCCAGCCAGGCCGACAAGAACCGCGCCGGCGAGCGCCTGTGGGAGTTTGCCTTCGAGTCGATCTTCCGCCATCACCTGTTCAACGGCGACCCTCACCCGGGCAACTACCTGTTCGGCAAGATGGGTGGTGTCACCTTCGTCGACTTTGGCTGCGTCAAGCGCTTCACCGCCGAGCACATCCAGCGCTGGCGTGCGTTCATCCGCGCCAACCTCGAGCGCGATCTCACCCGCGCCAACCAGCTGTGGATCGACATGGGGCTGGCCCCGGATCCGGCGCGCTACGATTTCGATTTCCAGCAGCGCATGATCCGGACGCTCTATGAGCCATGGCTGCTCGATCGTCCGTTCCGCTTCACGCCCGATTACCTGGCCCGGGTCTGGAACGCCACCGGCTTTCAGAACCGCAACCGCGCGCGGATGAACATGCCGCGCGAGTGGGTCTTCGCTCATCGCCTGGAAACAGGCCTCTACGCTCTGCTGGCCAGGCTGGGCGCCACGGCCAACTGGCGGCGCAAGATCCTGGACCTCCTCTACCAGCCGGGCGAGCCGCGTCCCGAACCGTTCCCCGAGCGGGAGGTCGCGGCGCTGCGCCAGCCGGTCAGTTCTTCAGGCGATAGCCGGTCTTGACCATCCAGCGCGCCACCAGGAGCAGCGCCAGCAGGAAGCCGAAGGTCAGCGCCAGGCTCAGGCCCACGTGCACGTCGGCGCGGCCGTAGAAGCTCCAGCGGAAGCCGCTGACCAGGTAGACCACCGGGTTGAACAGGGCCACCGTGCGCCAGGCGGGGGGCAACATGTCGATGCTGTAGAAGGCGCCGCCCAGGAAGGTCAGCGGGGTGACCACCAGCATCGGGACGAAGGACAGTTGCTCGAAGCCGCGTGCCCAGATGCCGATCAGGAAGCCGAACAGGCTGAAGGTGGTCACGGTCAGCAGCAGGAAGGCCACCATGGCCAGCGGGTGGCGGATCTGCACCGGTACGAAGAACGAGGCGGTGGTCAGGATGATCATGCCCAGGATCACCGACTTGCTGGCCGCCGCGCCCACGTAGCCGAGGATCAGCTCGAAGAACGAGATGGGGGCCGAGAGGATCTCGTAGATGGTGCCGGTGAACTTCGGGAAATAGATGCCGAAGGAAGCGTTGGAGACGCTTTCGGTCAGCAGCGACAGCATCATCAGGCCGGGGACGATGAAGGCGCCGTAGGGCACGCCGTCGACGGCGGACATGCGCGAGCCGATGGCCGAGCCGAACACGACGAAATACAGCGAGGTGGTGATGACCGGGGTGACCACGCTCTGGACCAGAGTGCGCGCGAATCGGTGCATCTCGAACTTGTAGATGGACCAGACGCCGTGGCGGTTGAAGGCCGGGACCTTGAACGCCGCCGCTGTCTGGGTGGTCGCCGTCGCGCTCATGGCCGGGCCTCCTTCCGGTCGCTGACCAGGCTGACGAAGATCTCCTCCAGCGAGCTCTGGTGGGTGTTGACGTCCTTGAAGCCGATGCCCAGGTCGCCCAGCCTGCGCAGCAGGGCGGGGATGTCGGCCTGCCCGTCGCCGTCGGCGGCCTGGGCGCGGGCGTTGAAGGTGTATTCCAGCTCGTAGCCGTGGGCCTTGAGGGCCAGGTTCCAGCCGGCCAGCTCGCTCGGCACGCTGGTCAGCGGCCGTTCCAGGTTCAGGGTCAGCTGGCGCTTGCCCAGCTTCTGCATCAGCTTGGCCTTCTCCTCGACCAGGATCAGCTCGCCCTTCGAGATGATGCCGATCCGGTCGGCCATCTCCTCGGCCTCCTCGATGTAGTGGGTGGTCAAGATGATTGTCACGCCCTGCTGCCGCAGCCGACGCACCAGGGCCCACATGTCCCGGCGCAGCTCCACGTCGACGCCGGCGGTGGGCTCGTCCAGGAACAGCAGGTCGGGCTCGTGCGACAGCGCCTTGGCGATCATCACCCGCCGCTTCATCCCGCCCGACAGGTTCATGATCTTCTCGGCGCGCTTGTTCCACAGCGACAGGTCGCGCAGCGCCTTCTCGATCAGGGCGGGATCGCGCGGCCGGCCGAACAGGCCGCGGCTCAGCGCCACGGTGTCGCGCACGGTCTCGAACTGGTCGGTGCTCAGCTCCTGCGGCACCAGCCCGATGCGCGCGCGCACCTGGCGGTAGTCGCGCACGTTGTCCAGGCCGTCCACCTTCACCTGGCCCGCGGTGGCGGTGACGATTCCGCAGACGATGTTGATGAGGGTGGTCTTGCCGGCGCCGTTGGGGCCCAGCAGGGCGAAGATCTCCCCCCGCCGGATCTCCAGGTCGACGTTCTTCAGCGCGACCTGCCCCGAGGCGTAGGTCTTGACCAGGCCCGAGACGGACAGGATGGGGGACGGGATGGGGGCGCTCATCGCCAACCGACGATAGCGCAGCGGCGGCCGCCGGTCAGCGCGCCGGCGCGGGGGCGGGGTGGGGCGCCCGGGCGCCGTAGAAAGGAAGGAACGCCAGGAAGGGGACCACGATCGACACCAGCGACAGCCCCAGCGAGAACTGCGTACCGGCGGCACCGGAGGGGGCGTCGACCAGCTTGAAGGTGTCGATGGCGGCGTGCACGAGGGCGGGGCCCCAGATGGTGCGCCCGCCGCGCTCCCACAGCTGCGCCAGCGGCAGGCAGGTGATGGCGGCGACCACCAGGGCGAAGACGCCGATCAGCGGCCCGTTGGTGACCAGGATGGGGATGTGGGTGATGGCGATGAGGGGCATGGTCCACAGCACCGCCGCGCCGAACCGCCGCCCCTCGCGGATGCGGCGGAACGCGTACCCGCGCCAGGCCAGCTCCTCGGCCAGCCCGTGGTAGGCGTACAGGCCCACCGCCAGCCAGGGCCAGCCGGTCTTCAGCCGCAGCGGCGCCACCAGCGCGGAGTACAGGAAGAAGTAGGCCAGCACCACGGCCGCCACCACCGCCGCCGCCAGCATCCCGCGCCCGGCCGGCGGTCCGAACCCCAGCGCGACCGGCACCTGGCGCGCGGGCGTCTTCATCACCGCCACCTCCCAGATCGCGGCGGCCAGGAAGGTGACCGCCAGGCCCAGCAACCCCAGGCGCACCCCGCCCTCCTGCAAGATCCCGACGGCGTACATCGCGCCCCAGATGACCAGGAAACCGACGATGAACAGGATGATCCGCCCCATGCTCCGCGACCCCATCGCCATCGATTGCGACTGAGACATGGTCACCTCCGTGGTTGGGGGCCGCCCGAATGAGGTCGTGACGACCGCCAGAGTACACCGGCAGCGGCGACGGGTGCGCATGAAGTCCAGCGGCCCTCCCATACGACCCGGAGAGTCGACGGCAGGCAGGCTGGGCGGACGGCTGTCCAGGGCGCGTCCGGCGCGGGCCCGCTTGCGCTGGCGAGGCGGCGGCGCGAGGCTGTGGCGGGACCATGAACAATGACCATTCGTTCGAGAAGTGGGCCGGGATCGCGGCCGTCGTCTCGGCGCCCGTCGCCCTGGCCAGCATCGTCGCCCCGCTGCCGGTGGTGAACTTCGACATGAGCGTGTTCACCGAGCCGGCGGGCGTGCTGCAGCGGGGAGCGCAGGTGGCGGGCTGGCTGCGGGCCAGCTTGCTGCTGGACTTCTTCGGCTACTACTTGCTGATCGCCCCGCTGATCCTGGTGCTGCGGCGCCAGCTGAAACGACAGGCGCCCGACTGGGCCCGCCTGTTTGCCAGCTGCCTGCAGCTGTACGTGGTGATCGGCCTGGCCGGCGCCGCCGTGCTGGCCGCGGTGTCGCCGCGCCTGCTGGCGCAGTACGCGACCGTCGCGGGCGATCGCCGCTTCATGGTCGAGGGCCTCTACAGTCTGGCCTGGGACACGGTGTACGGCGGGCTGTGGAACATCCTGGAGGTGCTGGTGGCCGGGATCGGCTGGCTGGGCTTCGGGCTGCTGATGCGCCGGGAGCGGCCGTTCGCCGGCGTGGTGACCATCGTGCTGGGGGCCGCCTGCCTGATCGACGCCGTCGGCAATATCGTCGGCATCAAGGCGCTGTCCGAGCCCGGGCTGTACATCTACCTGGTGCTGGCGCCGGCCTGGGCCCTGGGGATGGGGCTCAAGCTGCTGCGCCAGCGCGCGGGGGTGGTGTCGGGGGCGTTCAGCCCGGCTTGACCGCCCCCGCTGCGCCGGACGCCGGCAAGGCTCAGTCGACGTTGGCCGGGACGAGGCGCGCCCGGAAGGAGAACACGTCGGGATCGTCGTCGTCGACGGTGGCCTCCACCCAGTGGGTGTTGCGCGCACCGAACGTCTCCACCCGGCGGAAGTTGGGGACCACGCCGCCCTTGCTGGTGTTCAGCGGCTGGTCGACCTTGAAGTAGTGGCTGTCGCCGTGGACCAGCACCACCTGGCCCGGGAAAGCCAGCGTGTGCTCGCGGAGGGCATCCACGTAGTCCGGATAGGCGTCCCACGAGCGCGTGTCGGACAGGTGCTGCTCGTTGTTGAAATTCGGATCGGCCTGCCAGATGATCATCACGCCCTTGGCCCCGACCGCCTTGGCGTGGGCAAAGCCCTCGTCCAGCCAGTGGAAGTTCGCGGCCTTGCGCGCCTTCTGCTCGGCCCGCATGCGTTCGATCTCCGTGTCCGAGCGGGTCTCGCCGTCGACGCCGGCGTAGGGATAGTTGTCGTTCGAGCCCTGGACGTTCAGACCCAGGAAGACCGCCGGCCCCAGGCTCCAGCGCACGTTTTCCCGGTAGATCTCGTAGGCGCCGCCTTCGCTCGACTCGCGCAGCAATTTGATGGTCTTCTGCCCCAGGCTGCGGTCGGTCGGGAAGAACAGCTTGCGCTCGTGATCCAGGCGCTCGAGCGGATCATCATCGCCGGTCCCCGGTCCATAGCGGCCCCAGCAGTCGGTCCAGTCGTTGTCCCCGGGGACGAAGATGAGCGGCCGCTCGAGCTGGGCGAACGCCTGCAGCGCGGGCGTGTACAGGTTCTCGTCGGTGCACGGCCCATCGCCGCCCGACTTCAGGTCGCCATCGAACACCGAGAAAGCGACGTGGGCGTCGTTCACGTCGGCCAGCAGATTCGGATATTGCGCCTTGCCCAGAGCTCCGTACGGCATGTCACCCCAGAGGGCGACCGAGTAGTGACCGGGGTGGGGATGGTGACCGAACACGCGGCCGTGATCGTCGCCGCGCCCGGCTCCGTCGGCCTGGGCCGCGCCGGCCAGGGTGCCGGCAGCGAGCAGGGCGGCGGAGATCGCGGCCGCGGCGTTGGCGGCGTGGGTGCCGCCGAGGCGATGCAGTTTCATGGATGGCTCCTTCCTTCAGCCGCCCGGACCGGGCGCGCGGCCCGAAGGCTGACCCGGCTGGACCTCCGGTGGGTTACGCCTCGGCCGCACGGACGCAAAGCACTGGCGACGCGTCCGTCTCGGGATCGAAACCGCCGGCAACAAGTCCCACTGCGCGGGACCGGCACCGCTGCTCACTGGACGTCAGGTGGACGCGCGCGGCGACGGCTGCGGCCTGGCTCGCGCGGCCAGGTTCTGGACGGTGCGGATCAGCTCGCCCGCGTCTACCGGTTTGGACAGGTGTTTCTGGAATCCGGCGGCGAAGCTGCGGGCGCGGTCTTCTTCGGTTGCGTACCCGCTGAGCGCAGCCGCCGCGACGGCACCGCCTCGTTCGGGCGGCAGGGCCCGGACCAACCGGATGAGGTCGTATCCGTCCTGTCCAGGCATGGCCAGGTCGCTGAGCAACACGTCCGGGAGCTTGTCCTGCAGCAGGGCCAGCGCGTCCGCGGCCGTGCGGGCGAAGAACACGGTGGCCCCGGCCTGGCCCAGCAGCTCCGCCACTGACGTGCGCGCCTGCTCGTCGTCATCGATCACCGCCACGCTGATCCCGGTGAGCTGGCGCTCCATCGCCAGCGAGACGGGCGGGCGGCTCGTTCCTCCGGCCAGCTGAACCGGCGCCTTCTGCGGCTCCGCCTCCGGGGCCACCAGGGCGGCGAGGAGCGTCTCGTGACCGAGCTCCCGGAGCAGGTAGCGGTATAACACCATCAGCACGGCGGCCACCGGTATGGCCAGGAACAGCCCCGCCACCCCGGCCAGATGCGAGCCACACAGCAGCGTGATGATGATGACCGCCGGGTGGAGCTTCATGCCGCTGGCCACCAGCCGCGGGTAGATCACGTAGTCCTGCACCAGCCGCAGGATGAACAGGAAAAGCAAGGTGAGCAGGGCCAGGGTCCCGGAATGGGTGCTGGCCAGAGAGGCCGCCACCACCGCGACGATGACCGGACCGACCAGGGGAACGAACTCCAGGCACCCGGCCACGATGCCCAGCACCAGCCCGTAGGGCACCGCCAGCACCGCGAAGCCCATCGAGCAGACGAACCCCACGATCACCCCGGCAATCACCTGAACGCGGACGTAGACCGCCAGGGTCCGGTTGATTTCGTCCAGGAGATCCCGACCGCGCCAGCGGATGCGACCGGGCGGAAGCAGGCGAACCGCGAACCGCTCCAGGTCGTCGGCGTCCTTGAGCAGGAAAAAGCCCAGGATCGGAATCAGGATCAGATAAGGAACGTACTTCAGCCATCCCAGCACGGTCACGATCCCCTGGCGGGCGGCCTCGCCCATGCCCGCCACCGCGCGCGACGCCGCGGACTCGATCGCCGCACGGACCCCGGGGGGCAGCGAGTAGCCGCGATAGATCAGAGTGAGGGTTTGCGCGCGCTGGCGTGCCGCCTCGAGATACCCGGGCGTGCGCTGGCCCAGCTCGCTCACCTGCGCGCTCACGCGCGGAGCCAGGGCATAGACCCCCAGAGTCACGCCGCCGAACAGGGCCAAGTACACCACCAGGATGGCGGCCGGCCGCGACCAGGGCCGCCTGCGCAGCGGCGGGATCCGCTCGACCAGCGCAACCGCCGGCGCCAGCAGGTATGCGAAGAAGACCGATAGGACCAGCAACGCGAGCACGCCGGCCAGCGCGTAGATCAGCCACAACCCGGCCAGCACGCCCAGCACGGTGGCCAGGATCCGCAGCACGCTGCGAACCTGAGCCCAGCCCGGGGAAGGTTCGACGCCCGACGTGTTCATGCCGCTCCGGTCCGCTGAACATGCGCACAAACCCGCGTCGGGTCAATACCGGTACGACATCGCGGTCGCGGTCCCGTCGCGCCGGTCCGGCCCCTACCCGCGCAACCGCAACACGTGCACCGCGGCCTTCAGCTGCGGGTCCACCTCGAGGCGCTTGCCCAGGTCGGGGATGCGGCGGACGCTGTCCAGCGTTTCGGTCCCGGCGGTCACCTCCAGATCCGGCGTCAGCCCCTTGCCGTCGAAGCTCTGGCCGCGCGGCGAGCGCAAGGTGGCGATGGTGTATTTGAGGACGTAGCCGCCCGACAGCTCGTGCAGCATCTCCATCCGCCACTTGCCCAGGGTCCTGGTGCCCACCACGGTGGCGCTGACCCCGGCCCGCAGCGCCTCGGCCAGCAGCTCGGCGCTGGACGCTGTGTGGCCGTCGACCAGCACCGCGATCGGCATGGCCTTGAGGATCGGCGCGCGCCGGGACACGTGGTGCTTGGTGGCCCCGCCGCGCCCCACCGTCCGGCAGATCTCCGCGCCCTGGGGCAACAGCAGCTCGCTGGCCGCCAGCCCCTTCTCGAACAGGCCGCCGGGGTTCTCGCGCAGGTCGACCACCAGGCGGCGGATGCCCTCCAGCGCGCGCAGTGCCCCCTCCAGGTCGGCGGGCGTGCGCTCGTTGAACTCGCGGATGGTGACGATGCCCAGGTCGCCGAAGCGCGCCTGCTCGACCGCCGGCCACGAGACCTTGTGCCGGGCGATGGTCTTCTGCAACACCGCGGCCCCCCGCAGCACCGCCAGCTTGACATTGGTCCCCTCCTTGCCGCGCATGGCCCCCACCATGTCGATCAGCGTCTTGCCCTTGAAGGTCGCCCCGTCGATCGAAAGGATGCGGTCGCCCGGCTGAAGGTCCGCCGCCTGCGCCGGCGATCCCGGCAAGGTGCCCATCACGATGGCCGAGCCCCCTTCCTTGTCGAAGTCGATGCGCACGCCGATGCCCACCACCTCGCCCTTCAGGTCGGCCATCATCTGCTCCATCTGGCTGGGCGTCAGCAGCTTGTTGGGCCCGTCCTTGCCGCCATTGAGCGAGGCCATCATCCCCTCCACGGCCGCCACGTCGAGGCCCTTCACGTCCAGGTGCTCGTCGTAATACTCCGAGCGCAGCAGCTCCTTGGCCTCGTCGATCAGGTTCTGGGCGCCGCCCTTGTCGGCGCCGCCCGCCCGGGCGTGGCCGGGAATCACCAGCATCATGGCCCCGGTCAGCGCCAGCGCGATCCCCGTGAGTTTCATCTGCCGTCCTTTCGCGTTCGCAATCACCGTCGTCATCAGAAAACCTCCAGGCTGGCGGGCAGCGCCCGCGAGGAATCGACCGAGGGCCCCGCCCCCTCGCGCAGCTCGGCCGGCACGTTCGGTCGCGGCCCCACCGCCGCGGGCGGGCGGATCCCGAACAGCGCCACCACCGCGCCCACCGCCGCCGCCACCGCCACCGTCTGGTACAGCGGCACCGGCCGCCGCA
>JBKPRZ010000579.1:0-3074 GCA_046734815.1 Myxococcota bacterium
GACAGGCGCGGGACGGGCCTGCGGCGGCGGCGCATGCAGCTGGATGTGCGCCGCGGGAACGGCCGTCTCCACGGCAAACACGCCGTCCAGGGGGACCGCGATGGAGGTCGACGCTGTATTTCGCCCCGCCAGCAGTGTGACGGCCACCAGGTGGCAGGCGAGGGACGCTCCGCAGGAGATGAGCCACCGCCGGCGCCGGGCGAATTTCGCTTTTTGTCGTCGTGTGTTCAGTGCAATCGATGGTTTCACAGTCACGGAGAACCCCGGGGTTTCGATCACGAAAATTCCGTTCGGTGGTGGCAGCGGTCCTGGTGACCTCCGTTGCTTCGAACGACTGTGATTGCTCGGCGGTTCGAGCGATCCCTTGTTGAACAGCCGGTCAGGATCTTTCTTCCTTCTTTTACAAACCGCCGCCGGGTCCACCGTTGGGTGGATCAGGGCCTTGATTGATTTCGAATCAGCGCGACCCCTGCTTGACCCGAAGCCTTCCGTGGATTGCGATCACACCCGGGAGGCGACAATGGAGCGACAGGTGCGAAGCAACGAGGCGACGGTGGCGGGCCTGTGGTGGACCGAGACGGCGATCGAGATGCGGACGCCCTACCGCGAGCTGGCCGGCCCCTTTCGAACGGGCGGCCCGCCCACGGTGGTGACCCCGGTGCTCTCGCTGCTGGACGACCCATCGGAGATCCGGCCGTCGGCCGGGGCGTTGCGGGACCGCCTGGCGCGCAACTTCACCGGCCGGGGCGTCCCCAAGAGCGAGCACCTCGAGCCGCTGAACCTGGAGGTGTTGCTGACGCCGGAGGAGGCGGCCGGGGGCCTGGTGCTGCGGGTGGGGCTGCCGGTGTTCGAGATCTGCCCGGGCTGCGGCGGCAGCGGACGCGACGGCTACGCGACCTGCGCCGCCTGCGGCGGTGAAGGCATGGCGGCCAGCGAGCAGTCGGTCCCGATCCACATCCCTCCGCTGGTCCGCCCGGGCACCATAACCGACGTGTTGCTCGACGGCTTCGGCGTCAACAACCTGTGCCTGCGCGTGCACACCTTCGTGACCGCCGGGCCGGGGTAGGGTCGCTCAGACGGCGGGCATCGACTCGCGCACCATGCAGTCGAGCACCTCGCCGGCGGTCTCGTCGACGTCGACGGTGATGTGGTCCACCTTGTTGACGAAGAAGTTGTAGAACCAGACCGCCACGATGGCCACGGTCAGGCCGACCGCGGTGGTGACCAGCGCCTCGGCGATGCCGCCCGACACCGCGTTCAGGCCGCCGCCCGTGCCGGCATCGGACATCTGCCGGAAGGCGGTGATGATGCCGAACACGGTGCCCAGCAGCCCCACGAACGGCGCCGACGACGAGACGGTGGCCAGCAGGGGCAGACCCCGGCGCAGGTTGACCAGCTCGCGTTCCTTGATCCGCGCCATCGACCGGCCCACGCCGGCGATCATCAGCTCGACCTGCGCCTGGTCGGCGGCGCGGCGGCCCAGCCGGTCCAGGCTGCGCGCGTATTCGCCGATGCCGCTGCCGATCACGCGCGCCACCGGGCTGCCCCGCCAGCGTTGCTCCAGCGCCACCGCCTCGCGCAGGCGGCCGGCGGTGACCAGCGGTTGCAGCGCCCCGATGTAGGCCGCCGACTGCCGGCGGCCGCGGCGGAGCACCAGCAGCCGTTCCAGGCTGACCGACAGCGCGAACATCGACATCACCAGCAGGATCACCACCACCGCCTTGGCGACGGGGCCCATGTGGTTCCACAGCTCGACCGGTGTGAAGTTCATGTGCGTTTCTCCTTCGCGGATCAGAGGGCGGTGATCTGGTAGCGGACGTTGCTGCAAAAGGGGACCGGCCGCCCGTCCAGGGTGAAGGGCCGGTAGCGCCAGCCGCGCATCACCGAGACGATGGTCGCGTCCAGGCTGGCCTCGGAGCTCTCGAGGATGCTGGCCGACTCGACCTCACCGCTGGCCTTCACGCAGATCTTCACCAGCGCCCAGACCGAGATGCGCGCACTGGCCAGCGCGGGCGGCAGGTGCACGCGGTAGGGATCGGCGTGCGGGTCGATGGCCAGCTGGGCCTGCGCCACGTGGGGTGCCAAGAAGCGGGTCGAGGGCCCGTCGCATGGTCCGACGCTGCAGGGGTCGCCGGGGGGCCCGATGCTGTTTGGATCGTTACCCGTGTCGGTCGGGTCGCCGGGGGGACCCTCGATCTCCTCGTGTGTGGGCTCGACCGGGGTGGGCACTTGCGTCGGACGCGGCTGCACCAGGACGGCGGTGCGCGTGCGCGGGCGCGGGGTCGGTCTGGTCTTGCCCGCCGGCGGGGGCGGGGGCGGCGGCGGAGTGAACGCGCCCATGTACACCGGGATCTGGACGTTCGCCGACACCTCCTCCACCCGCCAGAACGACGCCGCCACGCCGACCACCAGCAGCGCCCCGTGCAGCGCCAGGGAAAGGACATATGTGAGCCGCCGCCAGCGATTCGAGCGCGGGCGGTCGAGGGTGAGGAACGCATCGAACGTCATGGGTGCCTCCTTCGGTATCGAGGTGATTGTTTTTTTTCTACAATGTAGAAATTGCGGACGTGAAAAAGAGACGATGAGCGGATCTCGCGTGATGCAGATGATCGGCGCGCGCGGACAGTCAGTGGGTGGTGAAGAGGAAGCGGGTCGTGTAGCAGAACGGCACCGGGTGGCCGTCGAGCGAATACGGACTCAGCTGCCAGCGCCGGACGGTGGCGATCACCTCGGCGTCGACCACCGGATCGAAGCCGTGCAGCACCTCGGCCGAGGTGACGTCGCCCTTGATGCCGACGCAGGTCTTGACCAGCATCTCCTGCCCGATGCCCAGCCGCGCGTAGGGGTGAGGCAGCTGCGGGGTGGGGCAGGAGAGGCAACGCTTCTCGCCCACCCGCGGGGGCAGCCGCAGGCGCGGTTCGCTGCCGAGCGCGCCGCGGGTCGAGCCGCCGAGCAGGCTGCGGGTCGAGCTGCCTGCGCCACCGGGGAGGCCGGTCGGGTTGGTGCCGGCGAGAGTCACCGGGGCGATCGGGGCGACGGTGGCCAGCGTGGTCGGAGCGGGCGCGGTGGTGGGC
>JBKPRZ010000580.1:0-9371 GCA_046734815.1 Myxococcota bacterium
GCTCGGAGATGTGTATAAGAGACAGTTGCTGGCCTTCGTCTCGGCCGCGGCCACCTTCTTGGTCTTGGCGCTCGACTTCTCGGCCGCCGCGTGCGCTTTCTTGTCGCGCGAGGACTTCTTCTCCCGCCTGGCGGTCCTGTCTTCCTTGGCGGTCTTCTCCTCGCGGCGCGCGCTCTTCTCCGTGTGCACCGCGGGCTTGTCTTCCCGGCGAGCCTTCTTCACCTCGGACGCCACCGCCGTCGTCGCGGCGGCCGCCGCCGGTTCGGCGGGCACGGCCAAGTCCTCCGGCGCGCCAGTCGTGGCCTGCCGGGCGGGCACCGCCTCGTCCTGCACCACCGCCGCCGGCACATCCGCTGCCTGAGCCCGACCCTCGGGCTTGCGGTGGGTCAGCGCCGCCACGCCCTCGACCAGCAGCAACAGCCCCAGCGCGGCGCCCAGCCACACCCGCCGCGGCCGCTGGGGGCGCGCAGCGGTGAGCCTCGACGGTGCCGGCTTCGTGGGGGCGGGCTGCGCCGGGTTGCGGCTCAGCTGCGCCAGCAGCGTCTCGTCGGCGACCTTCCGGGTGTCCTCGTTCTTGCCCGGCGTGAGCTTCAGGCGGGTGCTCTCCTCCGGCCCCATCTCGAACCCCGGGGTGGGCGAGGGCGGCAGCACCAGCTCGAACCGCGCCGGGTCGGGCAGGGGAGGGACGACGGGCAGCCGCAGCTCCTCGGTGGACTGTGGCGGCAGCCGGGAGATCAGCGCCCCCAGGTCGCCGTACCGGGTGGGCAGGAATTCCATCACCTGGTCCAGCTCCTGCGCCAGCGTCTCCGCGTCCTGGTAACGCTGCTGCGGGTCCCGGGCGAGGATCTTCAGCACCACCTGATCCAGCTGCGGGGGCAGTCCGGGCACCAGCGACGACGGCGGCGGGATCTCCCGGTTGAGCACGCTGGCCAGGATCTCGAAGTCCGACGAGCCGACGAACAGCCGGCGGTTGGTCAGCATCTCCCACAGCACCGCGCCCAGCGCGAACAGGTCGGCCCGCCCGTCGGCCTCACCTTCGTTGGTGATCTGCTCGGGCGCCAGGTAGGGGCACTTGCCCCGCAGCGCCCGGCCGCGGGTGATGGCAAGCCGCAGCTCGCTGGTGATGCGGGCGATGCCGAAGTCCAGCAGCTTCACCGACCCCATCTGGGTCAACATGATGTTGGCCGGGCTGACATCCCGGTGGACGATGTTCAGCGGCCGCCCGTCCTCGTCGGCGCGCGTGTGAGCGTAGGCCAGCCCGCGGGCCACGTCGCGCGCGATCAGCACGGCCAGGGACGGCGCCAGCCGCTCCGACCGCGCCCGCAGCGCCGTCAGCACCTGCTCGAGGTTGCGCCCCTTCAGGTACTCCATGGCGATGTAATAGGCGCCGTCCACCGCGCCGAAGTCGTACACCTGCACGATGTTCGGGTGATCGAGCAGCGCCGATACCCGCGCCTCGTCCGCGAACAGCTTGCCGATGTCGGTCAGCTCGACGACCTCTTCGCGGATGCGCTTGATGGCGACCGTCCGCTCGAAGCCCTGCTCACCCACCGCGATCGCGCGGAAGATCTCGGCCATGCCGCCCGCGCCGATCCGCTGCAGCAATCGGTAGCGACCGAAGTCGCGACCGTTGCCGGGAGGTTTCACGGATAAGGGAAGCTCTGACAAATCGTCCGACATCACGCTCCTGACCCACACAGGTACCGAAGTAAGTTTCAGCGTACCTCGGTTTCCCCGGTAATCAAGAGTAACGAAGATGACATAATTATGACTGCGACGGACCGCCAGCCGCGCGTCGCATCAGCAACCGTTTCGGTCGCAGCAAACCCAGGGGGCCCGGCGATCCGGATCCCGCTCGCGCCGGCGTTCGGCGAACTTCTCGTGTTAGAGCGGGACCCTCGAAGCGTCCCGCACCCTGCGCGGTCCTAGGCTCGTGCCGTGGCTTCGGGCGAGCGCGACTCGGGTCCCGCCACCACCACCGGCACCGTCTCGAGCGTCAGATCGAGGACCTCTTTCATCTTGCTGACGAAGATCAGCTCCAGGTCCTTGCGGATGGTCTCCGGGATGTCGACCAGGTCCTTGCGGTTTCGGTCGGGCAACAGCACCCGCTTGATTCCCGCCCGGTGTGCGGCCAGGACCTTCTCCTTGATCCCGCCCACCGGCAGCACGCTGCCGCGCAGGGTGATCTCACCGGTCATCGCCACGTCCCCGCGCACCCGGCGCCCGGTCAGCAGCGACACCAGCGCGGTGGTCATGGCCACGCCCGCCGAGGGCCCGTCCTTGGACACCGCCCCCGCCGGCACGTGCATGTGCACGTCGATCTTCTCGAAGTCGGCGTTGATGGCCAGATCCTCGATGTGGGTGCGCACCCAGGACAGCGCCGCCCGCGCCGACTCCTTCATGACGTCGCCCAGGTGCCCGGTCAGGATCAGGTTGCCCTTGCCGGACATCAGCGAGGCCTCGATGAACAGGATGTCTCCGCCGGTCGGCATCCATGCCAGCCCGGTGGCCACCCCCGGCACCTCGGTCCGCTCGGCCACCTCGGAGTAGAACTTCTGCGGCCCCAGGAAGTCGGCCAGCTTCTCCGGCGTCAGCACCGGCTCGTAAGGCTCGTTCTCCGCCACCTTGACCGCCACGCCGCGGACGACGTTCGCTACCTCGCGCTCCAGGTTCCGGACCCCGGCCTCGCGCGTGTATTGCTCGATCACCATGTTCAACGTGGCATCGGGCAGCTGGATCTGTGCCTCGCTCAACCCGTGCTCGGTGGTCTGCTTGGGCACCAGGTGACGCTTGGCGATCTCCAGCTTCTCCTCGCGGGTGTAGCCGGGGATCTCCAGCACCTCCATGCGGTCCAGCAGCGCCGGCGGGATGGTGTCCAGGTTGTTCGCCGTGGCGATGAAGATGACGTTCGACAGATCGAACGACACCTCCAGGTAGTGATCGGAGAATGCGTGGTTCTGCTCCGGGTCCAGCACCTCCAGCAGCGCCGCCGCCGGATCACCCCGGAAATCCGAGCCCAGCTTGTCGATCTCGTCGAGCACGAACACAGGGTTCTTGGTGCCCACCCGCCGCATGCCCTGGACGATCCGACCCGGTAACGCGCCGATGTAGGTCCGCCGGTGCCCGCGGATCTCCGCCTCGTCGCGCACACCACCCAGCGACACCCGGATGAACTCGCGCGACAGCGACCGGGCGATGGACTTGCCCAGCGACGTCTTGCCCACCCCGGGCGGCCCCGCCAGACAGAGGATGGGCCCCTTCTTCCCCGGCGCCAGCTTGCGCACGGCCAGGTACTCGAGGATGCGCTTCTTCACCTTCTGCAGGTCGTAGTGGTCCGCATCCAGGATCTTGCGGGCGTGGTCCAGGTCCAGGGTGTCGACCGTCTGCTTGGTCCAGGGCAGCTCGACCAGCCATTCCAGGTAGGTGCGCTGGACGGTGTACTCCGCCGAGGACTGCGGCATCTGCCGCAGGCGCTCGAGCTGCTTGCGCGCGACCTTGATGACCTCCTCGGGCATCTCGGCCGCCTTGATCTTCTCCTCGAAGGCGTCGAGGTCGGTGCCGTCGTCGCCCTCACCCAGCTCGTCCTGGATGGCCTTCAGCTTCTGCCGCAGGACCGCCTCGCGCTGGTGCTTGGAGAACTCCTCGCGCACCTGGGTGTCGATCTTCTGCTTGACCTTGATCAGCTCGACCTTGCGCTGGAGCAGGACCAGCAGCCGGCGCAGCCGCTCGGCCACGTCCACCTCGACCAGCAGCGAGGCCCGCTCCTCGGAGGACAGGTCCACCGTGGCGGCGGTGATGTCACCCAGCCGGGCCGGGTCCTTGTTCTGGTCCAGGATCTGCGCCGCCTCGTCCGGGATGTCCGGCGAGATCGAGATCAGCTGCTTGGCGACGTCGTAGACCGCCATGCCGAGCCCGTCGATCTCGATCGGGTCCTTGCGGATCTCGACCAGGGGTTCGTACGAAGCGACCAGGAACGGCTTCTCCTGGGTGAACCCGGTGATGCGGCGCCGTTCGATCCCGCGCAGCACCGCGGTCACCCGGCTCTCGGCCGCCTTGACCACCCGGACCACTTCCCCCTCCACGCAGACGCCGTACAGGTCCGCACCGGACGGCTCCTCGATGTCGGCGTCCTTCTGGGTACCCACCAGCAGGTGCGCGCCCTTGCCCGACAGGCTCTCGATCAGCTTGAGCGAGCTCGCCCGGCCGATCTCCACCGGCATGACCGCGCCCGGGAAGAGGACGAGGTTCCGCAGCGAGAGGAGGGGGAGAGTTTTTCCGCTTTCGGTCGTCATGCCTTGTCCTCAGGGGGTCTCGCGTCGCGTTTGTTGTCAGTCACCAATCGTTTAGAAGCCGCTCGGTAGCCCTGGTTACGGGTCGGCTACCTATTGTCTCAAGTTAGGCGGCTCGAAACCGAACCGCAAGCGCTGAATCGCCTCGCGCCACCACTAGAAATTGCGCACGGGCCGGTTCTGCGTGCGCCGGCTGAACTCTTCGATCAGACGGCGGCTCTCGGTGTCGTCTTCGCTCAGCTTTGGCACGACCACCTGGATGCGCATGATCTGATCGCCGCGGCTGCCGTCGGGCCGCTTGACCCCGCGGCCGCGCAACCGGAGCTTGGCACCGCTGGAAGTGCCCGCTGGCACGGTCGCGGTCACCCGCCCCTCCAGGGTGGGTACGTCCACTTTGGTTCCCGACACCGCCTCGCCCACCGTCAGCGGCAGATCCATCTCGATGTCGTTGCCGTTGCGCGAGAGCACCGGATCCGGGCGCACACGGATCTCCAGGTGCAGGTCGCCGGGCTCGCCGCCGCGGCCGCGGGCCTCACCACCCTGGCCCGGGATCCGCAGGCGCCCGCCGTTGTCAACGCCGGGCGGCACCTGCACCTCGATGGATGCACCGCTCCCGGTCTGGATGGTCTTGCGCGTGCCCAGCGCGGCCTCGCGCAGATCGAGATCCAGGGCGCCCACCAGGTCGGGTCCCCGGCCCGAGCGCCGGCCGGCGCCGCGGCCGAACCCACCGGCCCCGCCGCCGAACAGGCTGGAGAACAGATCTCCGACGTCGCCGTCGAAGTCCGTCGTCACACGCACATTGCCGCCGCCGCGCGGGAATCCTCCGCCGAACACCTGAGCGAAGGTGTCCGGGTCGAAGCCCATCGGCATCCCGTCCGAACCGACCGGCGCGTGCCTCATCCGGTCGTACTCCTCGCGCTTCTTCTTGTCGCCGATGACCGAATAGGCCTCGTTCACCTCCTTGAACTTCTCGGCCTTCTTCTTGTCGCCGCCCGTGCGATCGGGATGGTTGGCCTTGGCCAGCTTCCGGAACGCCTGCTTGATCTGGTCCTCGCTGGCGTCTTCGGCGACGCCGAGGATCTTGTAGAGGTCTTTCATGGCTGACGCCGCCCTCTATAGCTTCGCACCGCTGTCAATTTACCGAGGCGACGTTTTCCTTGCCCGACCCGGACCGCTTGGCCCGGAACACCAGCTCGTCCCCGCGCCGCTCGACCTGGATGACGTCGCCCGCGGTGAAGTGTCCCTGGATGATCTCCTTGGCCAGCGGGTCCTGGATGTAGCGCTGGATCGCCCGCTTCAGCGGCCGGGCGCCGTAGGCGGGGTCGTATCCCTTGTCCGCCAGGAAGGACCGGGCGTCAGCCCCCAGCGCGATCTCCAGCTCCCGGTCGCGCAGCAGCTTGCGCAGCCGTTCCATCTGCAGGTCCACGATGCGGTCTATCTGCGAGCGTCCCAGCTGCTGGAACACCACGATCTCGTCGATCCGGTTGAGGAACTCGGGACGGAAGGTGCGGCGCAGCTCCTCCATCACCTCTGGGTTCTCGGCGCCGGCGGCGATGAGGTGGCTTCCCACGTTCGAGGTCATCAGGACGACCGTGTTGCGGAAGTCGACGGTGCGGCCCTGGCCGTCGGTCAGGCGGCCGTCGTCCAGAAGCTGCAGCAGCACGTTGAACACGTCCGGGTGGGCCTTCTCGATCTCGTCGAACAGCACCACCGAGTAGGGTCGCCGCCGGACAGCCTCGGTCAGCTGGCCGCCCTCGTCGTAGCCGACGTAGCCGGGCGGCGCCCCGATCAACCGCGAGACCGCGTGTTTCTCCATGTATTCGGACATGTCGATGCGCACCATGTGGCTCTCGTCATCGAACAGGAACTCGGCCAGCGCGCGGGCCAGCTCGGTCTTGCCCACGCCGGTGGGGCCCAGGAAGATGAACGAGCCGATGGGCCGGTTCGGATCCTGCAGCCCCGCCCGCGACCGGCGGACGGCGTTGGCGATGGCCCGCACCGCCTCGTCCTGGCCGACCACCCGCTGGTGCAGCCGCTCCTCCATCTGGGCCAGCCGGGCCTGCTCGCCCTCCAGCATCTTCTCCACCGGGATCCCGGTCCATTTGGACACCACCGCGGCGATGTCCTCCTCGGTCACCTCCTCGCGCAGGAACGAGCCGCCCTTCTGGCTGGCCTTCAGCTCGTCGTTCTTGGCCTGCAGGCGCTTTTCCAGATCGGGCAGCCGGCCGAAGCGCAGCTCGGCGGCGCGGTTGAAGTCGCCCTTGCGCTGGGCCAGCTCGGCCTCGGTCTTGGCCGAGTCGATCTCCTCCTTGATCTTGCGGATCTCGGAGATGATCTGCCGCTCCTTCTGCCACAGCGACTTCATCCGGTCGGCCTGCTCGCGCAGCTCGCCGATCTCGGCCTCCACCTGCAGCAGCCGCTTGCGCGAGGCGGGATCACTTTCTTTCGACAACGCCGACTTCTCGATGGCCAGCGAGGTCAGGCGCCGCTCCATCTGATCGATCGGCTCGGGCAGCGAATCGATCTGCATCTTCAGACGGCTGGCCGCCTCGTCGACCAGGTCGATGGCCTTGTCGGGCAGCTGCCGGCCCGAGATGTACCGGTCCGACA
The DNA here is from genome assembly GCA_046734815.1 of Myxococcota bacterium. Classification (GTDB taxonomy): domain Bacteria; phylum Myxococcota_A; class Polyangia; order Fen-1088; family Fen-1088; genus CAVYGB01. The sequence goes on from JBKPRZ010000580.1 coordinate 6,900, forward strand.
GCCGCACCGACGCCACCAGCGCGGCGTCGCGGATGCGGATGCCGTGGTGAACCTCGTAACGTTCCTTCAGCCCGCGCAGGATGGCGATGGCGTCTTCGAGCGACGGCTCGGTCACCATCACCGGCTGGAACCGGCGCTCCAGCGCCTTGTCCTTCTCGATGTGCTTGCGGTACTCGTCCAGGGTGGTGGCGCCCACGCAGCGGAGCTCGCCCCGCGCCAGCGCCGGCTTGAGCATGTTGGCCGCGTCGACCGCGCCCTCGGCGCCGCCGGCGCCCACCAGGGTGTGCAGCTCGTCGATGAACAGGATCACCTGCCCCTCGGCCGCGGCGATCTCCTTCAGCACCGCCTTCAGCCGGTCCTCGAACTCGCCCCGGTACTTGGTGCCGGCGATCAGCGCCCCCAGGTCCAGCGCCAGGATGCGCTTGTCCTTCAGCGACTCGGGCACGTCCCCGGCCGCGATCCGCTGGGCGATCCCCTCGACGATGGCGGTCTTGCCCACCCCCGGCTCCCCGATCAGTACCGGGTTGTTCTTGGTCCGCCGGGACAGCACCTGCATCGACCGGCGCACCTCTTCGTCGCGGCCGATGACCGGGTCCAGCTTGCCCTGCCGGGCCAGCGCGGTCAGGTCGCGGGTGTACCGCTCCAGCGACTGGTAGCGCTGCTCCGCCTCCGGGTCGGTGACCCGCTGCGAGCCGCGCACCTCGGCCAGCGCCTTCAGCAGGGCATCGCGGGTCACCCCCGCCTCGGTCAGCACGCGCGAGCCGGCGCCGAAATCTTTGCTGGTGAGCGCGATGAGCAGGTGCTCGCTGGATACGTAGTCATCCTTGAACTCCTGCGAGGCCTTGGTGGCCTCCTCCAGGAACTCCTTCAGCCGGCGGCCGACATACACCTCGGCGGTCGCGCCGCGCACCTGGGTCTGCTGCTCGAGGGCGTCGTCCACCTTGCGCGCCAGGGCGTCCGGGTCCACGCCCACCTTCCTCAGCAGCGGCGACACCACCCCCTGCTCCTGCGCGAGCAGCGCAGAAAGCACGTGCTCGGGCGTGACTTCCTGGTGGTTGCGCGTGCTGGCCAGATCGCGCGCGGCGGCCAGCGCTTCCTGGGCCTTCACCGTGAACTTTTCGAGCCTCATCACATCTCGACCATAAGCACCGCGTCTTGTCGGACAAGCCTCGCATCCGATCTCCTCCGCAAGCGCCCCGGGCGGCTGGAAGCGGCGCGCGGTTCGGCGTAGATTCCCCCGGGTGTCGTATCTGGTTCTGGCGCGCAAGTACCGCCCGCAACGATTCGAAGATCTGGTCGGACAGGAACAGATCGCCCGCACCTTGACCAACGCCATCAACCTCGGCCGCATCCACCACGCCTTCCTCTTCACCGGCGCGCGCGGCGTCGGCAAGACCAGCGCCGCCCGCATCCTGGCCCGGGCCCTGTGCTGCGCTCAGGGACCCACCGCTTCGCCGTGCGGCAAGTGCGACTTCTGCCAGGAGATCGTCAGCGGCCAGTCGGTCGACGTGGTCGAGATCGACGGCGCCTCCAACCGCGGCGTCGACGACGCCCGCACCCTGCGCGAGGCCGCCCGCTACGCGCCGTCGAAGGGCCGCAAGAAGGTCTACATCGTCGACGAGGTGCACATGTTCACCCCGGAGGCGTTCAACGCGCTCCTCAAGACGCTGGAAGAGCCGCCTTCGCACGTGGTGTTCATCCTGGCCACGACCGAGGTCCACCGCATCCCCATCACCATCCTCTCGCGCTGCCAGCGCTACGACTTCCGGCTGATCACCACCACCCGCCTGTGCGAGCACCTGGAACGCATCCTGGTGGAGGAGAAGATCCCCTTCGAGCCGGAAGGTCTGCGCCTGCTGGCCCGCCAGGCCGGCGGATCGGTGCGCGACGCCCTGTCGCTGCTGGATCAGATGATAGCCTTCGTCGGCGACGCGCCCATCACCCGCGAGCGGGTGGCCGACGTGCTGGGGGTGGCCGATCGGCGGCTGCTGTCGTCGCTGTACCAGGCGGTGGTTGCCCGCGACCCGGCCGCCGCCCTGCGGATCCTGGCCGAGGCCTCCGAGCGGGGGGTCGATCTCGCCCAGCTGTCGCGGGCTTTCCTCGGTTTCATTCACGACGTCGAGGTGACCGCCCTGGTGCGCGACCCCGCCGATCTGGTGGACGCCAGCGCCGACGAGGTGGCCGAGGCCAAGGCGCTGGCCGAGAAGACGCCGCGCGGGCTGGGCACCACCCTGTTCGACCGCTGGGCCCGGGCGGTGGAGGAGTCGGGCAAGTCGCAGACGCCGCGGCTGATCCTGGAGATGGCCCTGGTCGACCTCTGCTTCGCCGAGCCGCTGCTGCCGCTGGGTGACCTGCTCAAGCGGCTGGAAGAGCTGGAGACGCAGCTGCAGGACGGCGGCGGCTCGGGGCCGCGCGGAGGTGGCTGGCCGGCCGAGACCCCCCGGAGCGGGCCGCCCCCGCGCAGCTCGCAGC